>NZ_JBJJBV010000099.1:0-21240 GCF_045446735.1 Nocardiopsis protaetiae | reverse complement strand
GGCGCGCCCACGGGTCGGGCTAGGAGTCCTTCTTCGTGTCGTCCTCGATCAGGGCCGGGGCGGCCGCGACGTCCACCGGCTCCTCGATGGTGCGCTCACCGCGCACCGCCTTGAGCTTGCCGGTCATGCTGCGCATGAGCAGGTACAGGGCCACGCCGACGGCGAAGACGACGAGGAAGCCCAGGACGCCCGGGGTGACCGTGTTCTTGTCCAGGGTGAACGTATTGGCGTTCGCCGCGACGGACACGAGAAGGTGGTTCATACGCTCATACTCTCACTGCGTCGCGGACACCCGCGAAGAGGTCGGTCTCAGGGACCTCGGTGTCCACCAGCGACCGCACCAGGTGGTAGTCCTCGGTCGGCCAGGCCTGGGCGAGGATGTCGTTGGGCACCGCGAACCAGAACCCGTTGGGGTCCACCTGGGTCTCGTGCGCCTTCAGCGCCTTCTCGGCGACGTCGAAGTACCCGCCGCACTCCACCCGCGTGGTGATCTCCCAGGTGGGCCGGTCGCCGCGGTCCTTGATGCGGTCGATCCACTCCTTGTAGGGGTTCTCCAGCCCCTTCTCCTCCAGCAGCGAGGTGATCGCCTCGAACCGCTCGAACGGGAACGAGACGAAGTAGTACAGCTTGAGCGGCTGCCAGGGGTCGCCGGTGCCCGGGTAGGCGTCCGGGTCGCCCGCCGTGTCGAAGGCGTGCATCGACACCTTGTGGGTCATGATGTGGTCGGGGTGGGGGTAACCGCCGTTCTCGTCGTAGGTGAGGATGACGTGCGGGCGGAACCGGCGGATCGACTCCACCAGGGGCGCGGCGGCCTCCTCCACCGGGGTGAGGGCGAAGCAGCCCTCCGGCAGTGGCGGCAGCGGGTCGCCCTCGGGCAGGCCGGAGTCGACGAAACCGGCGAACTCCTGCCGGATCCCGAGGATCTCGCGGGCGCGGTCCATCTCGCGGCGGCGCACCTCGGCGATGTTCTCGCGGACGTCGGGCCGCTCCATGGCGGGGTTGAGGATGTCACCGCGTTCGCCACCGGTCATGGTGACGACCAGCACGTCCGCTCCTTCGGCGACATAGCGCGCCATGGTGGCCGCGCCCTTGCTGGACTCGTCATCGGGGTGGGCATGCACGGCCATGAGCCGCAGGCGCTCGGACAACGAAGGGTTCTCCTTGACTCGGTCGACGGTCGCAGGGGCGTACCGTCAGGCGCCCCTGATCACGGCGCGTTCGGCAACTTGGTGCGGGCCGCGCGGGGGGGCTGTCAGGTCGGGGATATCTTAGACAACACCGTCCCCGTGTACGGAGATTCCCGATGCCCACCACCCCGGAGGAAGACGCCGTGAAGAGCGCCGACGAGCCGGCCGCCGACGCGGCCGTCCCCGACGAGGAGACCGCGCCCGCCCTGCGCAAGCACCACGGCAACGGCCCGGTCTTCTTCGTGATCGCCTCGGCGTTCGCCGTGCTGTGCGCCGTCGGGTGGGGCTACGCGGTCATGAGCTACACCGGGCTGGGCGGGGGCGTGTACCACCAGGTGATCACCTCGTCGGCGCCGTCGGCGTCGGAGGCGACCATCACCTACGAGGTGAACAGCCGTGACGGGGCCGTGTGCCTGATCCGCGCGCTGGACGAGCGCCTGGTGGAGGTGGGGCAGACGACCGTGACGACGGAGTCGGGGAACCGCATGGTCTCCACGACCGTTGAGACGGTTCGTCAGGCCGCAACGGTAGAAGTGGCCTCTTGCAGGGAACAAGGTTCGCAGGACTGACACCGCCGAACCCCTTTCCCTGCCGGTTCGGGTGACCGAGCGGGATCTTCGGGAACCGTGTGCCATGACACACGGTGATATTCTCGTAAGTTCAGCTCTGGCCGCCTGGTGGCCTTTGCTACTAGTACACAAGGAGTTCCCGTGACCCAGACCCGCGATGACAACGTCACCTGGCTCACTCAGGAGGCGTACGACCGGCTCAAGGCAGAGCTGGACCACCTGACGGGGAGCGGGCGCATCGAGATCGCGGAGAAGATCGAGGCGGCCCGCGAGGAGGGTGACCTCAAGGAGAACGGCGGCTACCACGCCGCCAAGGAGGAGCAGGGCAAGATGGAGGCCCGCATTCTCCAGCTCACCGAGATCCTGCGCACCGCGCGGGTCGGCGAAGCCCCTCGGACCGAGGGCGTGGTCGGCCCCGGAATGACCGTCACCGTCATGTTCGAGGGTGACGACGAGGAGGTGACCTTCCTGCTCGCCTCCCGGGAGGAGAGCGGCTCCCCGATCGACGTGTACTCCCCGCGCTCCCCGCTCGGCTCCGCCATCAACGGCAAGGCCGTCGGCGAGAAGGTCAGCTACCAGCTGCCCAACGGCAAGAGCCTGGGGGTCGAGATCATCGAGGCGGTCCCCTACAGCGGCATGTAGGGCGGGTCCCCGCACGGGGGCCGAGGCGGTGAGGGGCGGCTGGTGCCGCCCCTCACCGCATGTGGCGCAAGGAACGCGTGTGTCGCGGGCATCCCCTGGGAGCCCGGGTGCGTCGTAGTCTCTGAGAGATCTCCGAGAGCGGCCGATGGCCGCCGCCCCACCGACCACCGAAAGGGCACGATGTCCTCGCCTTACTGGAACCCCCAGGGTCCCGGCCACGGCGGCCGTCCTCCCCAGGGCGGCTGGGGTCCCGCCGGTCCGCCCCCTCTCCCTGGTCCGCCCCCTCCCCCTGGCCCGCAGGGCGGGTGGATGCCGCCGCCGCCCGAGCCGGAACCCGTGCCCGCGGGCCCCGAACGCGCCTCGTTCGGCCGCCGCCTGTCGGCCCGGCTCATCGACTACGTGCTGGCCGTGATCGCCGCCACGGGGTTCTTCATCGTGATGGCGCTCGTCATCGTGGTCATCACCGGGGGCGCGGAGACGTCCGACGCCCAGGGCGAGGTGTGGGGGTGGCTGTTCCTCTTCGGATGGGGCCTGTTCCTGTTCTTCTACGACTGGCTGTTCCTGGTCACCTGGGGTGCCACGCTGGGCAAGATGATGCTCGGGATCAAGGTGACCCGCGCCGACGGCGGCCGCCTCACCCAGGGCCAGGCCATCGGCCGCTCGGCGTTCTTCTGCCTGCCCCAGTCGCTGCCCTGCGTCGGCCACCTGCTGAGCCTGATGGAGAGCATGGCGGCGCTGGGCGAGGACGGCCTGGCCCTGCACGACCGTGCGGCCGGGACCGTCGTCGTGCACTCCCGCCGCTGAGGAGGCCGCTCCGATGACAGAGTCCCACCCCGGCGGCGCCGAACCCGCGGGAGACACCGCACCCGCCGGCCCCGGCGCGGAACCGGCCCCCGTGTCGCTGCGCGCGGCGGCCCGGTTCATCGACATCGTGCTGGCGGCGACCGTCGTCTCGGCGCTGTTCGCCCTCGCCTCGCTCCCGGCCGCGGCGCTGCCCGTCGACGGGTACCTCATGTCCGTGACCTGGATGGGGCTGCTGCTCTCCGGCGGGACCGTGCTGCTGTTCCTCTACGAGTGGGTCTTCCTCGTCGCCCTGGGCGCCACCCCGGGGAAGCTGATGACGGGCATCGCCGTGGTCGGCCCGGACGGCGGCGGGCCCGGCCGCGGCCATGCCGCGGTACGCGCCACCGTGCTCTGCCTGCCCCAGTCGCTGCCCTGTATCGGCCAGTGCTTCACCCTGGTCGAGAGCATGGGCGCCCTCTCCCCCGAGGGGCGCACCCTGCACGACCGGCTGGCCGGGACCGCGGTCGTCCGGACCTCACCCCCGCCCCCGGCCGAACCCCGGGACTAGACGCAGGCGGGGGCGTCGGTGCCGCCCTCGGTGTGGACCGCCGGGATGTAGTGGTCCTCGCCGATCCGGTACCAGGTGTCGCCGCTGTCCCGCCGACCGTCGGCCGACGCCTCGCGCTCCTGGCAGATGACGTCGATGTTGGCCTTGTGGGCGGCCAGGCCGACGTCGGGGTGCTCCCGGCCCGGGCCGCCGCGCACCACGACCGGGTCGCGCTGCGTACTCGTGGTGACCTCGATGCGGTGGCGGTACTCGCCCGTCCACAGGTAGTCGACCTGGACCCAGCCGTTGGTTGGCAGCCGGAGCCCGCCGTTGAACGCGCCGTCGGCCAGGTCGATCCCGGCCGGGTTGCGCACCCGGCGGCCGAACCCGTCCAGGCCGCCGTTGTGGCCCTGGGCGTAGGCGGCCTGGGCCTGGGGGCGGCCCCGGTCGAGGTCGCGCCAGGACTGGCGGTCGGCGTTCCAGTGGTCGTCGGTGATGTTCCACGGGCCCACGTCCCAGACGGGCAGGTAGGCGCAGCGCGCCTCGTGGTCCTCGGTGTCGCCCTTGCCCTCCGGGCCCAGGGCGCCGGTGCTGCACACCCGGACGGTGTACTCGCCGCCGCCCCGGGTGGCCAGGCCGCGCCGGGAGGGCAGGGCCACGAAGTGGTCGTCGGCGCGGATGGTGTGCCCGTTGGCGGTGGTGTCCCCCACCAGGCCGATGCGGGTGGCGAACAGGCGCGCGGAGAAGGGGCGCTCGGGGATGTCGTCGTCGCGGTCAGCCTCGTCCTGCGGCGGGTCGCCGCCGCCGGTGTCGGGGTCGCCGCCGCCGTCCCCGCCGCCCTCGGCGTCGTTGCCGTCCGCGTCGTTGTCGTCGGGCAGGGGTGCGGGCTCGGGCGCGGGGTCGTCGGGCAGGCCGGCCGGGATGTCCCCGGTGCCCTCCAGCGGGCGCACGCCCAGCTCGGTGACGGCGGTGTCGGCGCCGTCGATGCCCACCCTCAGCTGCACCCGGGAGACGTCGGCGGACAGCGCGATGCGGCCGCCGCGGTCGGGGGTGGGGTGCCACTCGGTCCACATGCCGTCGGCGCGGACGCCGCGCACCTCGGCGAGCACGTCCCGGGGGTCGCCGGAGGAGCCCACCCGCACGTCGACGGTGTCGGTGGTCCGCTCCAGGGACTGCTCGGGGAAGGTCGCCAGGCCGGTGAGCCGGGCGCCGCGCTCGCGGCGCAGCGAGGCAGAGGGGTCGGCGGCCTCGTCCAGGCGCAGCGTTCCGGAGGCCAGGACCAGGCCGATGCGGTCGGCGGACCCCAGGTCCTGGGGGAGCCAGCCGGTCTCCGCGAAGGCGGGCCGGGGCACGAGCGGGAGCAGCAGGACCAGTGCCCCGGCCACCGCCCAGCGCCTGCCGCGCATGCGGATCGAAGTGGGTGCACACCTGGGCATGATGGACCTTTCCCGTTGATCACACAGAGTGAGGATATCTCTCACCCTTAGTAAGCGCCCCGGTATGCGCACGCTCAAGGAACTCGTGTCGAGTGTTGGTGATACGGCGGTAAAGGTCCGGTTCGCCGCAGGGAAACGGGCGTCCGTTCCGGAGGAATCTGGCGGTTCGGGCGGATCAGGCGAAGGCCAGCAGGCAGGCCGTGAACGCGTGCAGGTGGTTGACCCCGCCGACCGGGCCGATCTCCCCCGCCGCGAAGAACCCCGCCACCGCCTCCGCCCCCAGCACCCGGCGCACCGCCAGCACGTCGTGGTCGGCGTGCGGGAACAGCGCCGCGCCCCGCCCGTTGCAGGAGAACAGCAGCCCCGCGCCCACCCGGTGCCGCTCGCCGAAGTCGGCCAGCCGCCGGGCCAGGTCCTCGTCCGCCGTCCCGGCGTCGCGGACCTGGAAGCGGACCGTCTGCCCCACCTCGACCGACTCGTCGACCACCAGCGTCCCCGCCTCGGCGTCGGCGCCGGTCAGCGAGCGGATGAGGAAGTCGCCCTGCTCGTGGTGGTCGGCGTACTCGTCCATGGCGATGCCCAGTTGCAGACCCTGCGCCGCCAGCTCCCGGTCCTCCTCCGAGAGCGTCTCCAGCAGTTCCTCCAGGCGGCTGTAGGCGGGTTCCCCGGCCAGCTCCTTGACCACGTTGTCGCGCGACCCGGTCACCGTCATCGACGGGCCGATCGGTCTGCACCCCTGGCTCACCACGGCGCCCAGCACACCCTCGCCGCCGATGAGCACGCCCACCGCGCCGTTCTCGGCCACCGAGCCGTCGCAGAACAGCCGGACCGACCCCTCGCCGAGCATCCCGTCGGCCATGCCGCCCACCAGCGGCAGCCCGCCCAGCGCCCGGGTGGACTCGCTCACGAACTCCCGCGCCGGGAACTCGTAGGGGTTGACCAGCAGCAGGGCCGCTTTGTCGCGCGGCCCCGGCTCGCGCATGCCCACCACGGTGAGCCGCTCGCCCTCCACCACCGTGTCCAGCCGGAACGGGGTGAGCTCCACCCCCGGCAGCCGGGCGCACCACACGCTGACCGAGCCCTGGCCCTCCACCGCCCGGCCGCCGCCGATGACACCGGTGGCGCTGCACCCCAGGGTGAGCGAGGCGCCCGCCAGCTCCATCACACGGGCCCCGGCCAGGGAGACCTCCTCGGTGTCGGCGCCGCAGATGAAGAAGCACACCAGGTCGGCCGGGCCGTCCAGACGCTCCAGGGCGGTGAGAGCCGCGCGTTCGGCCGCGTTCACCAGGTCGGCCCCGGTCGTCAGTGCATCGCCGAACCGCGCCACCGGCTGGACTCCCCCGTGTTGTCGGACCCGCCGGACGCGGGTGCCACCCTCCGTCATTCTCCCACCCCGAGCCCGCTTCGGGACCCGGCCGAGACCGGTCCCGGCCACCATCGGCCGCCCGCGCGGAGTAGGTTCTCAAGGGTGACACCTCCGCCTCCCTCCGCCCTGCCCCGGACGCTGGCCGGGCTGCGCGCCTCCGGCCACGGGCACCGCACCGTGGCCGCCGAGATCCGCGCGAACCTGCTGTCCCGCCTGGCCGCCGGACGGCCCCGTTTCCCCGGCATGCACGGGTTCGACGCCACGGTGCTGCCCGCCCTGGAGCGCGCCCTGCTGGCCGGGCACGACGCCGTCCTGCTCGGCGAGCGCGGCCAGGGCAAGACCCGGCTGATCCGCGCCGTCGCCGACCTGCTGGACGAGTGGTCGCCGGCCGTCGCCGGATGTCCCGTGAACGACCACCCCTACGCCCCGGTGTGCCCCTCCTGCCTGCGGCGGGCCGCCGACCTGGGCGAGGAGCTGCCGGTGGTGTGGCGCCACCGCGGCGAGCGCTACGGGGAGAAGCTCGCCACCCCCGACACCGGCACCGCCGAGCTCATCGGCGACATCGACCCGGCCCGGCTGGCCGAGGGCCGGTCCCTGGGCGACCCCGAGACCGTCCACTACGGCCTGGTGCCGCGCGCCAACCGGGGCGTGTTCTGCGTCAACGAGCTGCCCGACCTGCCCGCCCGCGCCCAGGTGGCGCTGTTCAACGTGCTGGAGGAGCGCGATCTCCAGATCCGCGGGTACACGCTGCGCCTGCCGCTGGACGTGCTGCTGCTGGCCAGCGCCAACCCCGACGACTACACCGACCGGGGGCGGATCGTCACCCCGCTCAAGGACCGGTTCGGCGCCCAGGTGCGCACCCACTACCCGCCGACCCTGGAGGACGAGCGGGCGGTGCTGCGCCAGGAGGCGGCGGTACCCGGCGGCACCGTGGTCCCCGGGCACCTGTGGGAGGCCGTCGCCCGGTTCACCCGGCTGGCCCGCGGCTCCCGCAAGGTCGACCCCCGGTCGGGCGTGTCGGTGCGGTTCGCGGTGGCGGCGGTGGAGACGGTGGCCGCCTCCGCGCTGCGCCGGTCCGCGGTGGCCGGGGAGGACGTCCCGGTGGCCCGGGTGTGCGACCTGACCGCCGCCGTGCCCTCCCTGCTGGGCAAGGTGGAGTTCGCGATGGGCCACGAGGAGGACGGGGAGGCGATCCTGCTCGGGCTGCTGCGCCGGGCCGTCTCCGACACGTTCCGCGCCCGGCTGGGCGAGGCGGACCTGTCCCCGCTGGCCGAGCGGTTCGCCGCGGGCGGCACCGTGGAGAGCGGCGACCTGGTGGGCGCCGCCGAGCTGCTGCGCCGGATCGGGACGGTGCCCGGGCTGGCGGCGCTGATCGCGGCCGCCGCACCCGAGGAGGAGGACGGCGCGGCCTCACCCGGGCTGGCCGCCGCCGTGGTCGAGTTCGCGCTGGAGGGCCTCTACCTGGAGCGACGCCTGTCCAAGGACATCGTTGCCGACGGAGGGGTCTACCGGTTCTGAAAGCCGGGAACATACCGGTTCGTCGTGCACCCCCAGGAGGTAGTGGCTGTGAGGTTCCGGTACCGGGCGTACATGGGAGGCCCCGACCCCCTGGCCGAGCCCGACCCGCCGCCCCCGGAGGCCCTGGGGGCGGCCCGCGCCCTGCTCGACCTGATCGCGGACGCGGGGGACGCCGACGAGGGTGTCGGCACCGTGGAGAAGGCGGTGTCCCGCTACGCGGAGGGCGACCGGTCGGCCCTGGAGAACCTGGACTCCCCCGGCGCCGTGCTGGGCCGCGCCCTGGGCGCGGACGCCCGTGGGCTGTGGGACCGGCTGGACCGGGCCGACCACGGGCTGAGCCCGCGCGAGCTGCGCCGGCTGGCCGAGGTGGCGCTGGGCGAGGCGCGCGACGCGCGCCGCCCCGGACCGCACCCGGGCGACCGGGAGGGCGGCCCCGGCGCCGACCCGACCGGCCGCGACGTCCCCCACCGGGCGGACCGGCCGCTGGACGCGGTGGCCAGCATGCGCCGGGCGATGCTGCGCCGGGCCGCCGACCCCGCCGACACGGCCGCGCTGCGCGCCGAGGACCTGCGGTCGGCCGAGACCGAGCCCTCCGCCGGGCTGGCGGTGTCGCTGCTGGTGGACCTGTCCCACTCCATGGCGGCGCGCTCCCTGCACGAGGCCGCGGTGCGCACCGCGCTGGCGCTGGACGCGCTGGTGCGCCGCCACCCCGGGGACCGGGTGCAGTGGGTGGGGTTCGGCGAGACCGCCCGCGAGACGGGGCCCGCCGAGCTGGTCGCCCACCCGTGGGGGCGGGTGCCCGGCACCAACCTGCACCACGCGCTGCGGCTGGCGCGCGGGTACCGCAGGCGCCACCCGGGCCTGGCCCACCGCGTTCTGGTGGTCACCGACGGGGAGCCGACCGCTCACCTGGGCGAGGACGGCGACGCCCGGTTCTCCTGGCCGGCGAGCCCGCGCACCGGGGAGCTGACGGTCGCCGAGCTGGACGCGGCGGTGCGGGAGGGGTCAAGGGTGACGTTCTTCCTGCTCTCCGACGACCCGCGGCTGCGCGCCTTCCGGGACGTGGTGGTGCGCCGGCGCGGGGTGCGGGCGGTGGCGGCCGACGCCGACGCGCTGGCGCCCCTGCTGCTGGACGCCTACCTCGGCGGGCGGCCGTGGCCGCGTGCATGAACCCTTCTCACGTGCCTTTGCACGTGCGCTTCAGCGCTCGAAGATGTTGACGTCCGAGGCCATGAGCAGCAGTTCCTCCGGGGCGTCGCCGCCGGAGTACAGCAGCTGGTGGCGGTTGGCGGGCATGACCGTCTCGGTGAACCGCAGCGGGCGGTCGCCGTCGTAGACGACCCGCTCGTGGACGAGCAGCGGGATGCCCGGGCCCAGGTTGAAGGAGTCCGCCTCGTCCTGGGAGGGCATGCGGGCGCCCACGATGTCCCAGTTCCACTCCTCCCGGTACCCCAGGTCGCGCAGCACGGAGGCGACGCCCTCGTCCAGGCGCTGGGGGGACATGAGCGGGGTGTTGCTGGCGATGGTGAAGGGGAAGAAGGTGATCTGGGACTGCCACAGGCCGCCCTCGACGAACCGGTCGCAGGAGCGGATGACGACCAGGCCCCCGTTGGGCCCCTCCTCCTCGCCGCCCCAGCGCAGGCGCTTGGCCACCCGGGGCCGCATGGTGTCGAGGCTGACCTTGATCCGCTGCTCGATCTGGTCGTACCCGGCCTCGCGCAGGTGCGGCTGGTAGCCGTCCTCGAAGCGCTCGGAGTCGGTGCCGCCGGTCACCGGGGTGGCCAGGTGGACGATGGGCCGGTGGTCGGCGACGAACGCGCCGCGCCCGGCCTGGATGGCGATGACCCCCTCGTCCTGGAGGATGCGCATGCCCAGCCGGGCGGTGGCCCGGGACACGCCGAACCGCTCGGCGAGCTCCTCCTCGCCCGGTAGGCGCTCGCCGGGCTTGAAGTCGCCGCGCGAGAGGGCCTCGCGCAGGTGGTCGGCGACCACTGTCTTCCTTGACGTGCTCATGCGTGTCTTCAGTCCCGTCCGTCCGGTCGTCGTCGGCCGTGGGGTGACCGCCCCCGCAAAGCAGGCGGCCACGGCTTGTCAACGCACGGCCCCCGTCCCGGGTTCTCCCCCGCGGGGACGACCGCGTACCCCCGGAACGCCGGCCCCGGCGGGGCGGGCGTTCGGAGGGCACGCGGATCAGTCGCGGTGGTAGGCACCGATGTCACCGTGTTCGTACTGGTAGCGGATGCTGTGACCGGCGTAGACGGTCTCCACCACCCGGATCGGCCGCTCCTCGGAGACGTCGGTGCGGTGGACGTACAGCACCGGGACCCCGGGGGGCAGCTCCAGCTGGGCGGCCTCGTTGGGGCTGGGCATCCGGGTCTCCAGCTCGTCCACGAACCCGACCTGCCGGTGGCCGTGCTCGGCCAGGATCGACAGGGCGCTCTCCACGTCCTCGGGCAGCATGAGCGGGGTGCCCTGGACCAGGTCCATCGGGTAGAACGCGGAGCTGATGGACCCGGAGATCTCACCGGAGAAGCGGTACATGCGCCGGACCACCATCATGTCGCCCTCGGGGACGCGCAGCCGGCTGGCGAGGTCGGCGCTGGCGCTGAGGAGCTGGAGCTCCTCCAGGGTCTGCCCGGCCATGTTGGACTCGGTGAACCCGTCGGCGCCCTTGGAGCGGTTGGCGTGGAAGGTCTCGGGGACGACGTCCTGCACGAAGTGGCCGCGGCCGGGACGGCTGACGATCAGGCCCTGGTTGCGGAGCATGCCCAGCGCCAGCCTGACGGTGTTGCGGGAGGCGCTGAAGCGCTCTTCGAGCTGCTTCTCCGAGGGCAGCTGCCCGCCGAGGGGCAGGCTCCCCTCCTGTATCTCCCGTCGCAACGCCCGGGCGATCTGTCGATATCTGCTTTCTGCCCGCATAAGTCAGCCCTCAAGGGGGTAGCTTCTAGACCAACAACCTAGCTTGTACCAACAAGGTGATCGGTACACCAGCCAAACAGGTCCGTCCGGTTCCAATGAACCCATCTTATGTGAAGGCCACCCTTAGTACACGGTGGCGCCGCCAGATGGTCACACGGAAAAGCGACGATCAAGGCCCGGACACCCCTCACCCCTCGCCCGCAGACGGACACCGCACCCGCGGTCCCGGGCCCCACCGACCGGTGGCGGCACCTCCACACGGATAAGGAAGAACACAGACACACCACGGAGAACAGATCATGATCGCAAGCCTCATCATCGCCGTCGGCGGCCTCCTGCTGGCCCTGGCCGCCGGATTCTTCCTGGCCATCTCGATCGGCATCCGCCGCCAGGACGGCCGAGGGGGCTACCGCTCCCTCCGAGAGGAGGACGACAACAGCGCCCTCTCCCGCACCGGAAGCATGGTCGTCGGCCTGCACTTCGCCAACCCGACCCCGCGCCCCGGCGCCACCCGCACCGCCGCTCGCGGCACGGCCGGCGGCGCGCCCCGCACCACCGCCCGCGGCACCGCCCGGGTCCCCGCTCCCCGACCCGCCCCCGAGCGAGACCGTACGCCCACCACGGTCTAGCCGGAACGGTCGGGAGCGGCGCCCCGCACGGCACAACGGAGTGCCCACCCCCGTCGCAGTCCACCCCGTTGACAGAGCAGGAGCGCCGCGTCGGGCCCGGCAGTGCAGCCGCAGAGCCCGCGCGGCATCGCCGCGAGCGCCCAGGGCTCGCCCGGCGGAGCATTCCGCCCCGCGACCACGCCCCGGAACGGCGGGCGGACCCCCGCAGGGGCCCGCCGCCGCCTCAGCCCTCCAGCGCCTGTAGCAGATCGGCCACCAGGTCGTCAGCCGACTCGATGCCCACGGAGATCCGGATCAGATCCGCCGGAACCTCCAGCGGGGAACCCGCGGTGGAGGCGTGCGTCATCCGCCCCGGGTGCTCGATCAGGGATTCCACCCCGCCCAGGGACTCGCCCAGGGTGAAGACCTGCGTACGCTCGCACACCCTCAGAGCAGCCTTCTCCCCGTCGCGCAGAGCGAAGGAGACCATCCCACCGAAGGACCGCATCTGCCGCTCGGCGATCTTGTGGCCCGGGTGCCCCTCCAGGCCCGGGTAGAAGACCCGCCGCACCGCCGGGTGGCCCTCCAGGGCGGCCACCACCTTCTCGGCGTTGGCGCTGTGCCGGTCCATCCGCACGCCCAGGGTCTTGACCCCGCGCAGGGTCAGCCAGGAATCGAAGGGCCCCGGAATAGCACCCATGGTGTTCTGGTGGAACGCCAGCCGCTCGCCCAGCTCGGCGTCGGCCACCACGAGCGCGCCCCCGACGACGTCGGAGTGCCCGCCCAGGTACTTGGTGGTCGAGTGGACGATGACGTCCGCGCCCAGGGTCAGCGGCCGCTGTAGGTAGGGCGAGGCGAACGTGTTGTCCACGACGTGGATCGCCCCGGCGTCGTGGGCGATCTGCGCGACCGTCTCGATGTCGGTGATGTTGAGCAGCGGGTTGGTGGGCGTCTCGGTCCAGATCACCTTGGTCCGCGGGCGCACCGCCGCCCGCACCGCCTCGGTGTCGGTCTGGTCGACCGCGTCCCAGGTGACCCCCCAGCGCTCGACCACCTTGGAGATCAGCCGGAAGGTGCCGCCGTAGGCGTCGCCCGGGATGATGATGTGGTCGCCCGGCGACAGCACCGTGCGCAGCAGGGTGTCCTCGGCCGCCATGCCGGAGGCGAACGCCAGGCCGCGCACGCCGTCCTCCAGTGCGGCCAGGCACTCCTCCAGTGCGGCCCGGGTGGGGTTGCCGGTGCGCGAGTACTCGTAGCCCTGGCGCAGCCCGCCCACGCCGTCCTGGGCGTAGGTGCTGGTCTGGTAGATCGGCACCACCACGGCCCCGGTGCCCGCGTCGGGCTCCTGGCCCGCGTGGATGGCCAGCGTCTCGAATCCGTCGAACTTCATGGGCACCACGATAGTCCCCGTGGGCCTCCCCGGACCCGTTTTCCACAGCCCCTCTTCCTGCACCGACGGGGCTCGCCGCCGCTATGAGGGACCGCGGCCGAAGGCCGTCCGTAAGTGGGAGGTCTGCGGCCGAAGGCCGTCCGTTGAGGGTGGTGGTGGGCGACGGGTGGGTGGTGGTGGGCGACGGGTGGGTGGTGGTGGGCGACGGGTGGGTGGTGGTGGGCGGGCGGTGGCGGGCGACGGGTGGGCGGTGACGGGTGACGGGTGACGGGTGACGGGAGGGACGTTACGGCCCGCCCGGGGCCGCGACAGGGCGCCCGGACCACCGTCCGGGCCCGGCCGCCGGTACGGGGCGCCCGGGCGGCATCACCGCGGGCGGGCCCACGGCGGGCAGGCGGGCCCATCGCGAAGGGGCGCCGCTCGGGGACGGCGCCCGGCGGCGCCGGTCCGGCGGCACAGGGCAGCCGGCCGTCCTCCGCTCAGGCGGGCGGGAAGCGGGTGGGGGTGCCGGGCAGCGGGGGCTCCTCGGGGGCGCCGGGCAGCGGCCCGGCGGCCGGGGTGGGCACGCGGGTGGGGGTGCCCGTGTCGCGCAGCGGCGGCTGCCAGCCCAGCTCGGGCTCGTAGGTGCGCACGACCCTGCCCGGGATGCCCGCGATGACGGCGTGGTCGGGGTAGGTGCCCGGGCGCACGACCGTCCCGGCCGCCACGACGGAGTTGCGGCCCAGGTGGACGCCGGGCAGGATCACCGCGTTCGCGCCGATCCAGGTCCCCGCGCCGATGCTGACCGGGTCGTCGACCGGCCACTGGAGGCCGACCGGGATCTCGGTGTTGGCGTAGGAGTGGTTCTGGTCGGTGATGTACACGTAGGGGCCGGTGTACACGTGGTCGCCGATGTCGATCGACTTGTGGGCGACGATGTGGGAGCCGCGCCCGATGGCGCACCCCGAGCCGATCCGCACGACGGTGCCCGGGCCCAGGTCGTAGTCGGGGCCCATCCCGGCGGCCAGGGTCATGTCCCCGCCCAGCACGGTGAAGGCGCCGATCTCGATCCAGGGCTCGCCGTAGAGCGTCGCCGTGGGGAAGGCGATGGCGGAGCCGTCGCCGAAGCGCGCGAACTTGTTCGCAGCGCGGGAACCGGAGCGGATCTCCGCATGGCCGCGCGCCCACGACCAGAGCGAACGGATGATCCAGGACAACAGCCGCGACACGCGAGCTCCCATGTGTTACCTGCCAGTAGCCTCGTCGCGAACATTAGCAGTGTTCGAGTATGCGCTCCGATGTCCGTTCCGTACGCACCGGGGCCCGAACAACGCTCGGTTCCGAACGCCGCCCGGGCCCCGTACGGCCTGGCCGCTACGTCAGTTCGACAGGTGGGCCAGCAGGTCCTGGCGGGTGAGGATGCCCACCGGCTTGCCGTCGCGCAGCACCACCAGCGCGCCCGAGTCGCGCAGCAGCCGCACGCAGTCGCCCACCGGGGTGCCGGTGCCCACCGTGGCCAGCGGGCGGCCCATGTGCGCCTCCACGTGGTCGTCCAGCTGCGCGCGCCCGTCGAACAGGGCGTCCAGCACGTCGCGCTCGGCGATGGCGCCGACCACCTCGGCCGCCATCACCGGCGGCTCCTCCTTCATGACCGGCAGCTGGGAGACCCCGTACTCGCGCATGATCGCCACGGCCGTGCCGAGGGTCTCGTCCGGGTGCGCGTGCACGAAGTCGGGCAGCTCCCCGCCCTTGGCGGCCAGCACCTCGCCCGCGGTGGCCTCCTCGGTCTCCTCGGACAGGAACCCGTAGTCGGCCATCCACTCGTCGTTGAAGATCTTGCCCAGGTAGCCGCGGCCGCCGTCGGGCAGCAGCACCACGATCACGTCGTCGGGGCCGGCGTTCTTCGCGACCTCCAGCGCCGCCGCCACGGCCAGGCCGCAGGAGCCGCCCACCAGCAGGGCCTCCTCGCGGGCCAGGCGGCGGGTCATCAGGAACGAGTCCTTGTCGCTGACCGCCACGATCTCGTCGCAGACCCCGGTGTCGTAGGTGCCCGGCCAGATGTCCTCGCCGACGCCCTCCACCAGGTACGGGCGCCCCGAGCCGCCCGAGTACACCGAGCCCTCCGGGTCGGCGCCGACGACCTTCACCGCGCCGTCGGAGATCTCCTTGAGGTAGCGGCCGGTGCCGCTGATGGTGCCGCCGGTGCCGATGCCCGCCACGAAGTGCGTGATGCGGCCCTCGGTCTGGTCCCAGATCTCCGGGCCGGTGGAGTGGTAGTGCGACTCCGGGTTGTTCACGTTCTCGTACTGGTTGGGCTTCCACGCGCCGGGGATCTCGCGGGCCAGCCGGTCCGAGACCGAGTAGTACGACTCCGGGTGCTCGGGGGCGACCGTGGTCGGGCACACCACGACCTCGGCGCCGTAGGCGCGCAGCACCGAGAGCTTGTCCGGGCCCACCTTGTCCGGGCAGACGAAGACGCAGCGGTAGCCCTTCTCCTGGGCGACGATCGCCAGGCCGATGCCGGTGTTGCCCGAGGTCGGCTCCACGATGGTGCCGCCCGGCTTGAGCTCGCCGCTCTTCTCGGCGGCCTCGACCATGCGCAGGGCGATGCGGTCCTTGACCGAGCCGCCCGGGTTGAAGTACTCGACCTTGGCGACCACGGTGGGCGCGTTCGGCCCCAGGCCCTCGGTCACCTTCCGCAGCCGGACGAGCGGGGTGTTCCCCACCAGGTCGATCAGTGAGTCGTATACCCGCACTTCATGCTCCCTTGCATCGTGGCGACCGGGTCTCGGCCCGCCGTTCGACTCGCGCCCCGGTGGCGTGAGCCCGGGGCCGTGGGGCCGGTCCGGCCCGTCTCAATCCGACTCTAACGCCCCTCATCAGCGGGTTCGGCTCGTGCGGAGAAGGGCGGTCCGGTCCGGGGTGTCGCCCGGGGGTTCGCATGTGCTCACCCCGGAGTTCGGACGCTGTTGCGCCGGGGTACGTGACCCGGTCGTCGCCCGCCGGTAACGTCGGGTGTCCGACCGGCCCGCCGCACGGGGTCGACGGGTCGGAGGTCTCGAACGTCGCGGAGGTCGTCCCGATGCTGCGAGCCGCACGCGCCCGGCGGATCGCCGCGGCCACCGCGTTCGGTGGCGGCGGGCTCACCCTGGTGGGCGCGGGAACGCTGGCCCTCCTCTACCTCCAGGCCCGGCTGGCCCGCCGGGCGGTGGGGGTCACCGCGTGGGAGCGGCCGGTGGTCAACGGGCTGCACGGCCAGGGCTCGGGGCCGCCGCTGCGAATGCTCATGATGGGCGACTCCACGGCGGCCGGGTTCGCCGTCGAGACCGCCGCGCAGACGCCCGCGCTGATGCTGGCGACGGGGCTGTCCAACGCCGCCGACCGGCCGGTGCGGCTGCGCTGCACCGCGTTCCCGGGCGCGACCTCGGCCACCCTGGCCGGGCAGGCGGAGCGGTCCGGGGCGCTGGCCGAGGGCACCCGCTACGACGTGGCGGTGGTCTTCATCGGCGCCAACGACGTCATCCGCCGGGTGCGGCCCAGCGACGCGGTGGCCGACCTGCGCGAGGTCGTGCGGGAGCTGACCGCCCGGGGGACGGCGGTGGTGGTGGCGACCTGCCCGGACCTGGGCACGGTGCGCCCCATCGGGTGGCCGCTGCGCTCGGTGGCGCGGCGCGCCTCGCGCCAGCTGGCGGCCGCGCAGACGATCGCGGTCACCGAGGCGGGCGGCCGCACGGTGTCCCTGAGCGACATCCTGGCCGACGAGTTCCGGTCCGACCCCTCTCTCATGTTCGGCCCCGACCGGTTCCACCCGTCGGCGCGCGGCTACGCCCAGGCGGCGTTCGCGGTGCTGCCGTCGGTGTGCACGGCGCTGGGGCTGCTCCCGGAGCCGGACGCCCTCCCGGCCACGGGCATCCTGCCGGTGGACCGGGCCGCGGTGGTCGCCGCGGAGAACCCGGGCACGGAGGTGTCCGCCGCGGGCGACCCCGCGCAGGGGCGGCGGGGCCGCTGGTCGGCTCTGATCCGCCTGCCCCTGGCGGGCCTGCGGGTGCCCTGGTCCGAACGCGAGCGGGTGTCCGCGGACACGGGCGCGCCGGCCGAGGAGGCGCGCACGGATTCCGGGGATCGGTGAGATCACGGACAACTGCGACCCCGGGTGGCGCGGGAGGGCCGCCTCCGGGTTTACTGACTGGTAACAAGACCTGCCGTGACCGGTAGCATGCCGGTCGCACACCTGTAGCTCCACTCCGATAGGGACGCCGCCATGCCCGAAGCAGTCATCGTCGCCACCGCCCGTTCCCCGATCGGGCGCGCCTTCAAGGGTTCGCTCAAGGACATCCGTCCCGACGACCTCGCCGCGCAGGTCATCGGCGCCGCCCTGGCCAAGGTCCCGCAGCTGGACCCGTCCTCGATCGACGACCTCATGCTGGGCTGCGGCCTGCCCGGCGGCGAGCAGGGCTTCAACATGGCCCGCGTGGTCGCCGTCCAGCTCGGCCTGGACACGGTGCCCGGCGCCACCGTCACCCGCTACTGCTCCTCCTCGCTGCAGACCACCCGGATGGCCCTGCACGCGATCCGGGCGGGCGAGGGCGACGTGTTCATCTCCGCCGGCGTGGAGACCGTGAGCCGCTTCGTCAACGGCAGCAGCGACAACCCGCAGAACGAGAACCCGCTGTTCGCCGACGCCAAGGCCCGCACCGAGAAGCGCAAGGAGGCCGGCTCCGACGTCTGGACCGACCCGCGCGAGGACGGCGCCCTGCCCGACGCCTACATCGAGATGGGCCAGACCGCCGAGAACGTCGCCCAGATCACCGGCGTCTCCCGCGAGCGCCAGGACGAGTTCGCCGTCCGCTCGCAGAACCTCGCCGAGAAGTCCCTGGACAACGGGTTCTGGGAGCGCGAGATCGTCCCGATCACCCTGCCCGACGGCACCGTGGTCACCACCGACGACGGCATCCGCCGCGGTACCACCTACGAGAAGGTCTCCCAGCTCAAGCCGGTGTTCCGCCCCGACGGCACCGTCACCGCGGGCAACGCCTGCCCGCTCAACGACGGCGCCTCCGCGCTCGTCATCATGAGCGACACCAAGGCCGCGCAGCTGGGCCTGACCCCGCTGGCCCGCATCGTCTCCACCGGCGTGACCGGCCTGAGCCCGGAGATCATGGGCCTGGGCCCGGTCGAGGCCTCCAAGCAGGCCCTGGCCCGCGCCAACATGGCGATCGGCGACATCGACCTGGTCGAGATCAACGAGGCCTTCGCCGCGCAGGTCCTGCCCTCCGCCGACCAGCTGGGCGTGGACATCGACTCCCAGCTGAACATCAACGGCGGCGGCATCGCGGTCGGCCACCCGTTCGGCAGCACCGGCGCCCGCATCACCGGCACCCTGATCAACGGGCTCCGGTTCCACGACAAGACCTTCGGCCTGGAGACCATGTGCGTCGGCGGCGGCCAGGGCATGGCGGCCATCTTCGAGCGCCTGAGCTGATCCGCCCCGTGTGGTCCATGCGATCCGCGTGATCCGTGTGCGGGGTCGGGGACGGTCGTCCCCGGCCCCTTTCTTCGTTTTTCCGGACCCCTCAGCGTTTTCCGGACTTATGCCACGCCGACCGGAGTGACTCCGGAACGCGTGCACAGGCCGCCTAGCACCGGTGGGAACGGTCGTCCAGGGAACCTTGGCAAACGTTCCCACACATGCAAGGTAAAAGCCGGTGTCCGGGGCTTGTCCAGATCGTGATCCTGATGCAGTGTCGCTGGTAAGCGTCAAACGCCAACGCACTGCCGGAGGTGCCCATGCCGGTAACCCACTCGCCGGAAGTCCACGCCAAGCTCATCGAACGCATCCCGGCCGTCACCGGCCGCGGACTCCACGAGTGGTTCGACGCCCTCGATCAGGGACCGGGCCTGCTCCGCTGCTCCGATCGGGCCCACTGGCTCGCCGACGAGTACGGACTGCCGCCGTGGTACGCCCAGGCCCTCGTCACCGAGTACGACCGCCGCCGACGGAACCGCTCCATCCCCGCACCGCGCCGCGCGGGCGAGCGGAGCCCGGAGACGGAGTCGGCCTAAGGGCGGCTCCAGACCGTATCCACAACCGAGGCATGACAGAAGGGGCCGTACCGGCATCGCCGGAACGGCCCCTTCCTCGTGCTGTGGATCAGGCCCCGTCGGCTACTCGCCGAACATCGACTTGATGATCCAGAGCAGGCGCAGGATCTCGATGTAGAGCCAGACCAGGGAGGCGGTCAGGCCGAAGGCGAACAGCCAGGAGGTCTTGGCCGGGACACCGGCGTTGATGCCCTCCTCGATGCCCCGGAAGTCCAGGGCCAGGGTGCACGCGGCGATGACGATGAAGACCAGGCTGACGACCAGGCCCAGCGGGCTGGCCTCGCGGATGCCGATGCCGCCGGCGATGAAGAAGCTCGCGACGAAGTTGACCAGCATCAGGGCCAGGGCGCCCATGGAGGCGTAGGCGACGACCTTGACGAAGCCGTCGGTGACCTTGATGATCCGGAACTTGTACAGCGCCAGCATCACGCCGAACACCAGGAAGGTGCCGATCACGGCCTGGGTGATCAGGACGCCGCCCGAGCCCGCGCCCTGGGAGGCGTCGAGGGTGCCGGCGAGCACGGCGGTCAGACCGCCGACGAGCAGGCCCTCCAGGGCCGCGTAGGCCAGGGTGGCGACCGGGTTGGCGATGCCCTTGAAGCCGACGACCAGGCCCAGGACCAGGCCGGCGAGGGCGCCGCCGATCGCCAGGAGCATGGCCAGGCCGGGGTTGGCCTGGAAGAGGAAGTAGTTGAGGACGGCCGTGACGACGACGAGGCCCAGGGACATGCCCGTGCGCACGACGACGTCGTCGATGGTCATCCGGGCTTCGCCGAAGCCCTGGGCGGGACCGCCCGGGTAGCCCTGCTGCGGGTACCCCTGCTCGGGGTAGCCCTGCTGCGGGTAGGGCTGGCCGTAGCCCTGCTGGCCGTAACCCTGCTGCGGGTACGGCTGTCCGTAGCCCGGCTGACCGTAGCCCTGCTGCTGGCCGTACCCTGCCGGGCCGGCCTGCTGGAGCGCCCGCTTGAGAACGGGGTTGGAACTGCGCATCCGCATGTCCGGTATTGACCTTTCGAAACCGTGGTTTGCTGCCCACAAGGTAACGCACCGGACTCGACCGGAGTTCCACGGCCCAGGTCACCGTTGGGAAACGGCTCCGGGTGACGCCCGTAAACCCCCGCTGAACACAAATGACGGGCCGGGGTCGAAACCCCGGCCCGTGCCCCCGTCGTCCCAGGTGGGACCAGTGTGGAACTAGTTGCGCGTGATCAGCGCGCGTGCGAGGAACAGCACGTTCGCGGGGCGCTCGGCCAAACGGCGCATGTAGTAGCCGTACCACTCGGTGCCGTAGGGGACGTAAACGCGCATGCGCTTGCCCTCGGCGGCCAGGCGGACCTGCTCCTCCTCGCGAATGCCGTACAGCATCTGGTATTCGTGGTCGTCCGCGCCGCGGCCGTTGGCGGCCGCCAGCTCCCCGGCGATCGCGATCATCCGCGGGTCGTGCGAGGCGACCATCGGGTAGCCCTCGCCCTCCATCAGGATGCGCAGCGCCCGCACGTAGGCCTTGTCGACCTCGTGCTTGTCGCGGAAGGCCACCGACTCGGGCTCGTCGTAGGCGCCCTTGCACAGGCGCACCCGGGAGCCGGCGCCGCTCAGGTCGCGGCAGTCGGCCTCGGTGCGGCGCAGGTAGGCCTGGAGCACCGCGCCCACGAACGGGAAGTCCTGGCGCAGCTCGCGCAGGATGCCCAGGGTGGAGTCGGTGGTGGTGTGGTCCTCCATGTCCAGGGTGACCGTGGTGCCGATGGCCCGGGCCGCCTCGGCGATGCGCCGGGCGTTCTCCAGGGCGATCTTCTCGCCGTCGCGCTCCAGGAACTGGCCGACGGCGGACAGCTTGACCGACACCTCGGCGCGGTCGCCCAGCCCGGCCTCGCCCAGGGCCGCCAGCAGGTCCTCGTAGGCCAGGACGGTGCCCTCGGCCTGGGCGCGGTCCTTGGTGTCCTCGCCGAGGAAGTCCAGCGTGATCAGGCGGTCGCCGGCCAGGGCCTCGACGGCGGGCAGGGCGGTGTCCAGGGCCTCGCCGGCGACGAACCGGTGGACCATGGCGCGGGTGACGGGGGTGCGCTCGACGATCCGGCGGCAGGCGGTGGACCTGGCGGCGAGCAGCAGAGGCTTGCGGAGCATGGTGACCTCGAAGGAGACGAGCGCGGACGGTCGTGTCGCGCGCGGGTGGGGTGCGGCCGGGGATCGGCCCGGC
>NZ_JBJJBV010000098.1:0-31665 GCF_045446735.1 Nocardiopsis protaetiae | reverse complement strand
CGGAACCCCTCCCCTTCCCGGCTTCCCGGAGCGGGAGCGGGTCAGCCCGCCAGGTGCTCGCCGAAGAACCCGGTGAGCCGGTCGGCGGCCTGGGAGACGTACTCGTCCCGGTCGTACAGGTCGATGTGGGTGGCGCCCTCGACCAGGAACAGCTCCTTGGGCTCGTGCGCCTTCTCGATCGCCTCCCGGCTGAAGTAGGCGGTGTCCGCCTCCGAGCCCGCGATCATCAGCAGCGGCCGCGGCGAGATCAGCCCGATCATCGCGTAGGAGTCGTACTGGGCGATCTGGTCGATGCTGCGCACCACCCACTCGTTGGTGGAGTTGCGGTGCCCGCCGCGCGGCGTGCGGTAGTAGTCCTGCGCCTCCCGGTACAGGGTGGGCGCCTCCTCCAGGCCCTCGGGGCTCTCGGGCGCCCAGTTCAGCGTGGCCGGGGCCGCGCCGCGCGCCTCGGCGGTGCGCAGGGCCCCGGCCTGGTCGAGCATGCCCCGGAGGACCTCCGGGCCCTGGGTCCGGCCCAGGCCCTCGACCAGCAGGCTGCGGATGTCCACGGCGCTGACCGTGGCCACCGCCCTGATGCGGTGGTCGGTCTGGGCGGCGAAGGGCACGTAACCCCCGGAGGCGCAGATGCCCACCGCGCCGATCCGGGCCGGGTCGATGTCCTCGCGGGTGGTCAGGTAGGTGACGGCGGCGCGGACGTCCTCCGCGCGCTGGAACGGGTTCTCCAGCCCGCGCGGCTCACCCTCGCTCTCGCCCTGGTACGCGGCGTCGAAGACGAGCGCGGCGAACCCGGCGCGGGCCAGCAGCTCGGCGTAGACGCTCGCGGTCTGCTCCTTCACCCCGCCGCCGGGGTGGGAGACCACGACGGCCGCCAGCGGGGCGCCGGTGTGGCCGTCCGGGGTGAACAGCAGGCCCGCGAGGGCGAGGCCGGTGCTGGGAAAGGCGACAGCGGTCTTCATGGGTTCCTCATCCGAATTCACGTCGGTGGTGTCGCGGGAAAAGCATCCCCGCCATTCGCGGCGGCCCTTCCGGGGGAGTCCCGGCGGCCGCACCATCGAGATTCACATGCGCCGTGGCCTGGGACAATGGGCCGGTGTCAGCCCCGGACAGGGCCGTCCTGGGACAGATCCGTCCCCCTGTCGAAAACCGGTTCCTCTGCGAGACTGGTCCCATGAGCGGTGATGCGCGCGCCAACGAATTGGGCGAATTCCTCAAGGCCCGCCGGGCCGAGGTCGACCCCCGGGCGGCCGGGGTGCCCCACACCGGGTCCCACCGGCGTGTCAGGGGCCTGCGCCGGGAGGAGGTCGCCCTGCTGGCCTCGATCAGCCCCGACTACTACACCCGCATCGAACAGGGGCGAAGGCAGGCGTCCGCGCCGGTGCTGGAGGTCCTCGCCCGGGTCCTGCGCCTGGACGAGGAGGAGCGCGCCTACCTGTTCGAGCTCGCGGGCCGGGAGCCGGCCCGCCCCCGCCGCCGGGCCGCGCAGCGGGTCCAGCCGCAGCTGCGCCGGCTGCTGGAGGAGCTCACCACCATCCCCGCCCTCGTCCTGGGGCGGCGCCTGGACGTGCTGGCCTGGAACCGGATGGCCGACGCCCTGTTCACCGATTTCGCGCGGGTCCCGGAGAAGCACCGCAACTACGTGAGGTTGCTGTTCACCGAACCGGCCTTCCGCGCGCTCCACGACGACTGGGAGTCCGTGGCCCGCAACGCGGTGGCGATCCTGCGCCGGGAGGCCGGGCGCGACCCGCGCGACCAGCGGATGGAGTCGCTGGTCGGCGAGCTGTCCGTGCGGGACGACGACTTCCGGCGCTGGTGGGCGGACCACCACGTCGCGGCCCTGGACCGGGGGCGCAAGGTGCTGCGCCACCCCGTCGCCGGGGAACTGACCCTGGACTGGGAGGCGCTGTCCTGCGCCGGGGACGCCGAGCAGCAGCTCGTCGTCTGGTCGGCCGAACCCGGTACGCCCGCGCACGACGGGCTGCGGTTCCTCGCCTCCTGGGCGGCGGGGGACGCCCGGTCCGCCGTGGAACGCTGAAACCCCGGGCCGCGGGCCCGGCCCCGGTCAGGCCTGGTCAGGGCCGGTCAGGCCCTGGCCCCGGTCACGTTTCGGCCCCGGTCAGGCCCAGGCGCGGTGGGCCCGGACGCCCGAGCGGTCCAGGGCCAGGTGGCGGTGGTCCGGCGGGGCCGTCTCGACGGCCTCCTCCACCTGCGCCAGGAACAGCTGGAGCGCGGCGATCACCGGTTCGGCGCCGGGGAACACCTCCCGCGCCTCCCGGGCCGTCGACCGCAGCCGGGCGCCCAGGGCCGTCGGGCTCACATGCAGGACGAAGGGCTGTTCCCCGCCCCCGCCGTGCAGCAGCACCGTGGTGCGGTCCGGGGCCGCGACGGCCGTCCGCTCCTCCCGGTTCAGGCGGTGCAGCAGCTCGTCGAACAGCTCCTCGTCGCCCCACTCCCCGGCGTTCACAGGTTCGTCCCGTCCGGCGGGACACCCGCGGGTAGGTCGCCGGCGCCGCCGCCCGGGGCGTCGGCCGACCGGGGGCACCGGGCGTCCAGCGTGTACGAGGTCATGGACAGCGACCCGTAGGCGTACCCGTCCACCAGCACGTCCGTTCCGCGGCCGGCGGCGGCCGCCACCCCCGCCAGGTAGAGGAGCGGGATGAAGTGGTCCGGGGTCGGCACCGCGGCGCGGAAGTCGCCGTGCCCGTCCAGGCCCGGCACCCCGCCCGGGTCGTCCACCATCACCTCCCTGGCGGTCTCGTCGAACCGCCGCGCCCACGCGAACCCCGCGTCCGGCAGCCGCGGGTCCATGCCGTGCAGGTTGTGCACCACGTTCCCGCTGCCGACGATCATGACGCCCCGGTCGCGCAGCGCCGCCAGCTTGGCCCCCAGCCCGAAGTGGTGGTCGAAGTCCTTGTCGGCGTTGATGCTCAGCTGCACCACGGGCACGTCCGCCTCAGGGAAGGCGTGGGTCAGCACCGACCACGCCCCGTGGTCGATCCCCCAGCTGTCCACGTCCGACCCCACCCAGGTGGGTTCGACGACCTCGCTGACCTCCTCCACCAGCGACGGCAGCCCCGGCGCCGGGTACTCCAGCTCGAACAGCTCCCGGGGGAACCCGTAGAAGTCGTGGATGGTGCGCGGCCGCGGCATCACCGTCACGGCGGTGGCGTTGATGTACCAGTGCGCCGAGATCACCAGGACGGCCCGGGGCCGGGGCGCCGACGCGCCCAGGGCGCGCCAGGCTCGTGTGTAGCGGTTGAGTTCGAGCGCGTTCATGGGGCTGCCGTGGCCGATGAACGCCGCGGGCATGGTCGTGGTCTCCACCCCTTCAGGATCGCCGCGGGCGCCGTCCGGGCGGCGGAGGCCCGGCGCGTGTCGCAAAGGAGAATGTGCAACCCGGTGGTTGCGCATTGACCTTTGTGGTGCAACTCTGGGGTTGCACTACAAGGAGGCTCCCACCATGACCGACACCGACCGGATCGAACGCTCCATCGACATCGACGCCCCCGCCGAACGCGTCTGGGCCCTGGTCACCCGCCCCGGGTGGTTCATCAACGACGGCGCCGTCATCGACCACACCATCGACCGCGAAGGCGACGTCGACGTGGTCCGCGACCCCGTGCACGGCGACTCCCGCTTCCGCACCGAGAAGCTCGACCCGCACCGCTACGCCGCCTTCCGCTGGCTGGACGCCGGCTCCGACGCCTCCACCCTGGTCGAGTTCCACGTGGCCGAACGCCCCGGCGGGGTACGCCTCACCGTGGTCGAGAGCGGGTTCGACACCCTGGGCGGCACCGAGGCCGACCGGCGCCGCCGCCTGGAGGAGAACACCGAGGGCTGGCGGACCGAGCTGGCCGCCGCCCGCGACCACGTGGACCCGGACACCGTGCACCGGGCCGTCCACATCGACGCCCCGCCCGAGCGCGTGTGGGAGGCCGTCACCGCGCCCGCGCACTTCGCCGCCTGGTACGCGTTCGGCGGCGCGGACTTCGCCGCCGAGGCCGGTGCGCCGATGACGCTGCGCTGGGACGAGCACGGCACCTACCGGGGGCGGGTGGTGGAGGTCGGGGCCCCGCGCCGGTTCGTGTACCGCATCGCGGCCGAGCCGGACACCGAGCCCGTGGACGACAACTCGACCCTGGTCGAGCTGGAGGTGCGGCCCTCGGGGAAGGGGGCGCTGCTCACCGTCGCCCAGACGGGGTTCGAGGCGCTCGCCCCCCGGTTCGGCGCGGTGGCCGGGAACGCCGCGGCGGAGGCCGACGGCTGGGCGGGCGGCTTCGCCACCCTGGCCGAATACGGGTACCTGGCCGGTGCGCGGTGATGGGCGGGGCGGACGGTGGGGTGTCCGAAAAGCCGGATGCCGGACGGACGAAGGCGCCTGCGGAGGGGGCGCGGTCCGTGGACGTGAAGGCGTCCGAGCGGGCGCGCACCGGGGAAACAGAGCCACCCGGGCAGCCGGGCTCCGGCAGGTTGAAGACGCCCGCGGCGGCACGGACCGCGAGTACGGAGGTGCCTGAGAAGTCGGGCGTGGGGCGGACGAAGGCGCCCGTGGCGGCGCGGGCCGTGAGCGCACCGGTGCCGGAGGAGTCGGCGGGCGCCACCGCCACCGTGTTCGCGGCGCTGGGGGACGAGACCCGGTGGGCGGTCCTGGTCCGGCTGGGCCGTGAACCCGCGTCGGCGTCGGCACTGGCGGCGGAACTGCCCGTCACCCGGCAGGCGATCGGCAAGCACCTGGAGGTGCTGCGGGCGGTCGGGCTGGTCGAGTCGCACCGGCGGGGGCGCGAGGTCGTGTACCTGGCGATCGGCTCCCGCCTGGACGAACTCGGACGGGACCTGCAACGGGTCGCCGAGTCCTGGGACCGCAGGCTCGCCGCCATCAAGGAGATCGCCGAACGTGGGGACGCGTGAACCGGTCGGGCCGGATTCACGGGCACCCGGGGCCGTGGGGGCCGACCCCATGACTCCGGATGTTCCGGCGACCGCACCCGGCCACGGGGGTGGGCCGCGGGCCTCGTGGCTCCGGGGCCCACCCCCGGTGGGAAGGCGGGTGAGGGATTTCGCCGTCCCGATCGGCCCGCCCGGTCAGTGCCAGGGGCGGGAGGGCAGCTCTTCGGCGAGGAGGTCGCGTTCGCCCGGGGACTCCGGGCGCAGGTACCCGGCGGTGGCGGCCAGGTCGGGCGCGGCGCCGCCGCCCGGGGCCAGGCTCACGATCCGCCCGTCGCGCATGGGCACGCGCAGCTCCACCGGGGCGGCGTCGGAGTGGTGGACGGCGACGGTGCCGTCGTGTTCGACGCACCGCGTCCCCGGGTAGTCGCAGCCCTGGTCGATCCCTCCGGAGACGTCGTCCCAGGTCACCACGTACAGTGGGGCGCCGTCCCCGTCGAGGTAGGTGAGCCGCAGCCCCCGGTGGGTGCGGTGGGCGGCGGCCAGCCCCCACTCGGGATGGTCCAGGACGGTGATCGGCCGCCCGTAGCCGCGTATCAGCTCGCCGGCGCGTTCGGCGGCGGTGTGGCCGCGCATCGCCTCGGACAGCACCGGCAGCAGCACCAGCAGCACGAACACCACGGCCACGGCGGGCAGCGCCCCCGGGGAGCCCTCGCCCGGCAGCCAGGCGGAGAGCATGGCGGCGCTCATCCCCAGGGTGGTGATGAGCCCGGTCAGGAACGGGATGTTGACGTTGGGACCGCCCGGTAGCGGGGCGGCGTCCGGCGCCAGGAACGACACGACGACCGGGACGGCCATGGCGGTGCCGGTCACCAGGACCGAACAGGTCAGGGCGTGCACGACGCCGAACCCGGTCAGCCAGCGGTCGGCCAGCCACGCCATGAGCAGGACGACCCCGGTGACCACCGGGGCGAGCAGGAACAGCCCCATCCCCGCGTCGCTCAGCGTCAGGGCGCGGGAGAAGTCCCACAGCGCCAGCGGGAACAGCGACATGAACGGGGCGCCCACCAGGCACAGGGTGAGGACGGCGCCGACCGCGGCGACGCGTGGTCGGCCCGTGGGAGCGCGGGGAAGCACACCGTCCATCGGGCTGGATCATCCTCCTGGCGGGGAGGCCACGTTACGCCTGTTGGGGCTTGAGCGCCAGATGTGCAACGCGGTATTCGGGCTTGACCTGGACGGCGTCCCGGTGCGGACGGGGTCCGCACCGGGTCGTCCGGTGGTCAACGGCGCTCCATGGCGAACGCTCGTCCGCTTGACGTGCCGGTTCGGCACGGCTGCCCACTCCGTCCGCCCGACATGGTCGCCCGACGAAGTCACTCGACATGGCCGCCGGACAAGGTCGCTCGACAAGGTCGCCCATACGGCCGATGCGCCCGCCCGGCACGTCCGCCCGACACCTCCGCCGGCGCGTCAGCGCTTGAAAAAGGCCCGGTAGGGGCGCAGCAGCCCGCCGAACACGCTCCGGTTCGGGTCCAGCTGGGTGCTGAGCTTGAGGTCGCCCTCGGCCCAGCCCTTGAGCTCGTCCTCGAACCCGGCCAGCGCGCCCGAGTCCGGGTCCAGGTAGAACAGCATGTCCTTGCGGCCGGGCACCGTCTGGTGCATGACCAGCGCGCCGTTGTCGCCCAGCACCCGGTTGAGCCGGTTCTCCAGCTCCTGGAGGGCGATCGCGGACGACTCGCCGGGGGTGCCGTCGGCGGCGACCTCGGCGTAGGGCACGATCACGCGCACGGCCAGGGTGAGCGCCGGGAAGTCGCGCCGGGTCAGCGGGTGCCGGGCCGAGAAGGTCACCCGGCCGCGTCCCGGGCCGGTCCCGTGCAGGGTGACCCAGCCGCCCTCGCCGCCGCCGATCATGTCGACCATCTGGCGCACCGTCGAGGGGATCGAGGTGGGCGGCAGCGGGTCCATGGGCGACTCGTCGAGCGGCTTCACCTCGGCGATGTAGCGGACCACGTCGTCCTCGCCCAGGGCGAGCAGCACCACGTGGTCGGCCAGGCCGCGGCGTACCTCCTCGGACAGGAACATGTTGTCCGGGTGGTAGACGCCCACCTTGATCCGGCCCGAGGCGTGGTCGACGTGCATCGACACCGACACGTGGGACAGGTCCAGCTCGTGGTCGTCCCAGCGCACGGTCCTGGCCAGGCCGTCGTGGTCGGCGGGCCGCGCCGGCAGGAACCGCCACGCGCCGTCCTCGGGGGCCGAACGCGCCCAGCGCTCGGACTGGATGCGGGCGTCGTCGGAGGCGCCCGGGCGCAGGGTGAGGGCGTGGGCGGCGGGCTCGGCCAGGGAGGCCGGGTCGTCCAGCGCCGCCAGCCGCTCCAGCAGCTCGTCGGGGTCGACGTCCATCGACAGGTCCAGGTCGGCCAGGTCGGGCCTGGGCGCGGCCGGCGCCGGGCCCACCTCCCAGTCCAGGTCGGGATGCAGGGCCTTGACCAGTGTGGTCACCCGTTCGGCGGCCTCGTCCGAGGCCGGGCGGTCCGCCTCGACGGCCTCGGTCAGGGGGCCGCGCAGGGACGGCCACGCCTCCCAGAACGCGGAGATCGCGGCGGTCGAATCGGTGGTGTCGTTGGAGCGGCGACGACGGAACAGAGCCATGGGTCGATTTTCGCAGAAGCGGACGACCACACCCGCCCCGCACACCCCCGACGGGCGCATAGTCTGGAGTCACTATGACTTTGCGTGTACTGGCCGCCATGTCCGGCGGGGTCGATTCCGCGGTGGCCGCGGCCCGGGTGGCCGAGGCCGGCCACGACGTGACCGGCGTCCACCTGGCGCTCTCCAAGAACCCGCAGTCCTACCGCACGGGCGCCCGCGGGTGCTGCACGGTGGAGGACTCCCACGACGCCCGCCGCGCCGCGGACGTCATCGGCATCCCCTTCTACGTGTGGGACATGTCGGAGGAGTTCGACCGCGAGGTGGTGCAGGACTTCGTCGCCGAGTACGAGTCCGGCAACACCCCCAACCCGTGCCTGCGCTGCAACGAGAAGATCAAGTTCGAGGCCGTGCTGGACCGGGCCATCGCGCTGGGCTTCGACGCGGTCGCCACCGGTCACCACGTCCGCAAGCTCGACGGGCGGCTGGTGCGCAGCGTGGACCAGGCCAAGGACCAGTCGTACGTGCTGGGGGTGCTGACCGCCGAGCAGGTGGAGCACGCGATGTTCCCGCTGGGCGACTGCACCAAGGAGGAGGTGCGGGCCGAGGCGGAGCGGCGCGGGCTGTCGGTGGCCGACAAGCCCGACAGCCACGACATCTGCTTCATCGCCGACGGCGACACCGCCGGGTTCCTCAACCGCAGGCTGGGGGAGCGGCCCGGGGAGATCCTCGACCAGGACGGCAACGTGCTGGGCGCGCACAGCGGGGCGCACGCGTTCACGGTGGGCCAGCGCAAGGGGCTGGGGCTGGGCGGCTCGCCGAACCCGCGCTACGTGCTGTCCATCGAGCCGGTGGACAACACGGTGACGGTCGGCCCGCGCGAGGCGCTGCGGGTGGACGGGATCACCGGCACGCGACCGGTGTGGAGCGGCTCGGAGCCGCTCACCGAGCCCACCGACTGCCACGTGCAGCTGCGAGCCCACGGCGAGGTGTACCGGGCGACGGTGCACCAGGAGGAGGGCGGTAACGGCCCCGAGCTGGTGGTGCGGCTGGCCGAGCCCGCCACCGGGGTGGCGACCGGGCAGGCCGTGGTGGTCTACGACGGCGACCGGGGCGACACGGTGCTGGGGTCGGCGACGATCTCCGCGACCTCGCGCGCGGCGGTGTCCGCCTGACCTGGGCGTGAGCCGGGGGTGAACGGGGAGTGGGCGCGGGCGTGAGCCTCACCACTTCCCGGGCGAAACGGGACGAACAGGGCGGCTTTTCGATCACGTTCCGACCTTTGCCCCTTGCCCGGGTTAGGTAAGGCAATGCAAACTCAGGGGGTCAAGGTTGGGAGACCCGTCCATGCCCCAGTTCGCTTTCCTCGAAGGACAACCCTTCTGGGTCGTCTACTTCACCCTGCTCGTCGTCATCCTGCTGCGCGCCCCCGCGACGTACTGGATCGGCCGCGGGCTGGGCGCCGGGGTGAACCGCAGCCGCGTGGGCACGCGCCTGGGACCCCGCCTGGACCGGGCCAAGAACCTCGTGGACCGCTACGGCGCGCCCGTGGTCACCCTGAGCTTCTTCACCGTCGGCATGCAGACCGCCATCAACCTGTCCGCCGGGGTGGTGCGGATGCGCTTCCCGCGCTACTTCGCCGCCGTGTTCGTGGGCGGCCTGGCCTGGGCGGGCCTGTGGGGCATGGTCATCGCCGGGATCGTCGGCACCTGGCTGAAGCTCTTTTTGGACTCGCCGTGGACCGCGCTCGGCGTCATCGCCGCGGCCGCGGTGCTGGTCACCGCCATGGTCGTGGTGCGCCGCCGCCGGGGCCGCGGGGCGGCGACCGCCGAGCAGAACGCCGATGCCGACGCCGACCCGGCCGAGGACACCGCGGAGGACACCGCCGCCGGGGACGTTGCGGCCGAGGGAGCCGAGGGCGGCGCGGCCGAGGCCCGCTCCCAGGAGCGGCACGCCGCCGAGCGCACCGCTACCGCCTGACCCCGCCGCCGTCCGGCACACGCCCGACTTTGCTCGGCCGTCCGCGCACGCGCCCGCCGTGTGATGCCGTGGACCGCCGTCGCCCGGCCCGAGCCACCGCTCGACACCACCGGGCGGCACGGGTCGCCGCCTGACGCCGCCGGGCAGCGCCCGCCGCGTGGGGCGGTGGGCCACCGCCGCCCTGCCCCGAGCCACCGCCTGACCCCGCCGGGCTGGGGCGGCGTACCGTTCCTTGGGGCGTCGTTGCCCTAACCTTGGGCGATGTGAGCGAACAGCATCCCTACCCCTGGCCCGCCGCCTCCTCCACCGGGGTCGGGTCCTGGCCCGGCGAGGACCCCGACGAGGCGGTCCGTACCGTCCTGGGCGAACTCCCCGACCTGCCGCACCTGCCCGAACTGCCCGACCGCGGGGTCGGCGCGGACATGATCGGCCGCACCGCCGGGCTCCTGGTGGAGTTCCCGGTGGAGGTCCAGCCCACCGGCTGGCGCGTCGCCGACACCCCCGGCCGCGACCTGTACCGCGCCCACGGGTTCCTCTCCCGCGACCTGGACGTCCTCGCCGAGCACGCCCACGCCTACGAGGGCGCCCTCAAGATCCAGGTGGCCGGCCCCTGGACCATGGCGGCCTCCGTCGAGTTGCGCAACGGCCAGCGCATGGCCGCCGACCCCGGCGCCTACCGCGACCTGGCCGCCTCCCACCTGGAGGGCGTGCGCGCGCACATCGCCGAGGCCCGCAAGCGGGTGCCCGGCGCCCGCCTCCTGGTCCAGGTCGACGAGCCCGCGCTGCCCGCCGTCCTGCTGGGCGCCCTGCCCACCGCCAGCGGCTACGGGACGCTGCGCGCCGTGGACCGGGCCCGGGTGGAGGAGGCGCTGCGCACCCTGTTCGGCGCCATCGAGGCGGCCGGGGCGGTCCCCGTCGCCCACTGCTGCGCCGCCAACGCCCCCCTGGACCTGCTGCGCCGCAGCGGCGCGCGGGCGCTGAGCCTGGACGCCGCGCTGCTCGACCGGCGCCACGACGACATGGTCGGCACCGCCGTCGAGGCCGGCGTCGGCCTGCTGCTGGGTGTCGTTCCGGCGGTCGATCCGCCCCCCGCGCAGCGCGATCGAATGTCCGACCCGGCGACTAACGTCGAGGTCGTACGCGAGTTGTGGAACCGGCTGGGTTTCGGCCCTGACCTGCTGACCCGTGCGGTGGTGCCCACCCCCGCGTGCGGGCTGGCCGGTGCCTCCCCCAAGCACGCCCGGGCGGCCCTCAAGGCCGTGCGGGACGGGGCCAGGGTCCTGCGGGACGAGCCCCACAGGTCGTAGTCGAGCACGAGACGGAAAGGCGGCCACGTGGCGCCCGAGAACAGCACCGAGATCCCCGACGAGGCGCGCAACCGGCACGAGGAGCTCTCCCAGGAGCTGGACGACCACAGCTACCGCTACTACCTGGGCAAGCCCATCGTCTCCGACGCCGAGTACGACGCCCTCATGGGCGAGCTGCGCGGGATCGAGGAGGAGTACCCGCAGCTCATCACCCAGGACTCGCCCACCCAGAAGGTCGGCGCGCCCATCAGCGTCGACTTCGCCGCGGTCGAGCACCTGGTGCGCATGGAGAGCCTGGGCAACGCCTTCGACTTCGACGAGCTGAACGCCTGGGCGGACCGGGCCTCGGCGGAGGTGCCCGTGGGCGCCTACCTGTGCGAGCTGAAGATCGACGGCCTGGCCGTGGACCTGGTGTACGAGAAGGGCCGCCTGGTGCGCGCCGCCACCCGCGGCGACGGCCGGGTGGGCGAGGACATCACCCTCAACATCCGCACCATCGACGTGGTGCCCGAGCGGCTCGACGAGAGCGTGCGCCCGGCGCCCGAGCTGCTGGAGGTGCGCGGCGAGGTGTTCCTGCCGGTGGAGGCGTTCGAGGCGCTCAACCGGCGGATCACCGAGAGCGGCGAGCACACCCCCTTCGCCAACCCGCGCAACGCCGCCGCCGGGTCGCTGCGGCAGAAGGACCCGCGGGTCACCGCCACCCGGCCGCTGTCGATGATCGTGCACGGCGTGGGCGCCTATACCCCGGCGCCGGGCTCGGAGGACGTGGCGTTCACGAGCCAGTCGCAGGCGTACGCCCTGCTCGGGGAGTGGGGGCTGCCGCTCAGCGACCGCTACAAGGTCGTGTCCACCATGGACGAGGTGCGCGCCTACGTCTCCTACTACCGGGAGCACCGGCACGAGCCCGCCTACGAGATCGACGGCATCGTCATCAAGGTGGACGACTTCGCGCTCCAGCGGCGGCTGGGCTCCACCAGCCGCGCCCCGCGCTGGGCGATCGCCTACAAGTACCCGCCCGAGGAGGTCACCACCAGGCTGGTGGACATCAAGGTGGGCGTGGGCCGCACCGGCCGGGTCACCCCGTACGGCGTGATGGAGCCGGTGTTCGTCGCCGGGTCCGAGGTGGAGTTCGCCACCCTGCACAACGCCCAGGAGGTCGCGCGCAAGGGCGTGCTCATCGGCGACACCGTGGTGCTGCGCAAGGCGGGCGACGTCATCCCCGAGATCGTCGGCCCGGTGGAGGAGAAGCGCGACGGCAGCGAACGGCCGTTCGTCATGCCGGAGAAGTGCCCCGAGTGCGGCACCCCGCTGGGCCAGCAGAAGGAGGGCGACGTCGACCTGCGCTGCCCCAACGCCCGCTCCTGCCCCGGGCAGCTGCGCGAACGGCTGTTCTTCGTGGCCGGCCGCAAGGCCCTGGACATCGAGGCGCTCGGGTACGTGGCGGCCACCGCGCTCACCCAGCCGCTGGAGCCCGCCGACGCCCCGATCAAGGACGAGGGCGACCTGTTCTACCTCACCGTCGAGCAGCTGCTGCCGATCCGCACGTACGTGCTCGACCCCGACACCTCCGAGCCCAAGACCGACCCCAAGACCGGCGAGCCCAAGGTCGTCTCGTTCTTCGCCAACCTCAAGGGCGAGCCCAAGAAGACCGTGGAGAAGCTGTTCGAGCAGCTGGAGATCGCCAAGACGCGGCCGCTGTGGCGGGTGCTGGTGGCGCTGTCCATCCGGCACGTGGGCCCGCGCGCCGCCGAGGACCTGGCCCGGGCCTTCCGGTCGATGGACGCCATCCGCGCCGCCTCGGAGGAGGAGCTGGCCGCGGTGGACGGGATCGGGCCGACCATCGCCCGCTCCATCCGGGAGTGGTTCGAGGTGGACTGGCACCGGGAGATCGTCGCCAAGTGGGCGGCGGCCGGGGTGCGCATGGAGGACGAGGTCGACGAGGCCATCTCGGGCGTGCTGGACGGGGTGACCGTGGTGGTCACCGGCTCGCTGGAGGGCTTCACCCGGGACGGGGCCAAGGAGTCCATCGCCGAGCGCGGCGGGCGGGCCACGGCGTCGGTGTCCAAGAAGACCGGGTTCGTGGTGGTGGGGGACAGCCCCGGGTCCAAGTACGACAAGGCCGTCAAGCTGGGCGTGCCGATTTTGGACGAGCAGGGGTTCCGGGTGCTGCTGGAGGCGGGGCCGGAGGCCGCGGAGAAGGTGCGGATCAACCCGCCGACGGAGGAGCCCGAGGCCGAGGCCGCAGAGGCCGAGGCGGCGGAGGGGGCCGCGGCCGCTGAGGCGGAGGCCGCCGAGCCCAAGGCCGGGGAGGCCGCCGAGCAGGCGTGACACGCCCGGTGCGGCGGCCCGGGAACCCCCCGACACGCACGCCCGTTCGACGGGTTGCGGGGCGGGGTTCGTTCCGGGCCGCCGTATCTTTTTTCCGGTTCAGGCCACAATCGCCCCGCCTCTTGGTTAACTGATAGTTCCGAACAGGCGACACTTGGTGACGAAGCGGCGTAAGGTGGACACCGTGCCCCGGATAACGGGCGCCACCGATCCCGGGATTCGGTCATGGAGGGGTGACCGCTCCCGCAGGCCGGAACCATCAGGAGCCGCGGCACCGACCGTGCCGCCGGTCTCCGCGTCCCCCTCATGAGGACAGCACGCATGAGAGACCCCATCAGCACCCGGGACCTCGGCCCCCGCGCCGGAACCCCGCTCTGGCTGTACATGGCGGGCACCGTCGCCGCCGGGACGCTCCTGCTCGCCGCCGCCCTGCTGTGGGCCGGCCCCGAGCTGCTCCCGTACGCCGTCGAACCCCTCACCTGGGTCCTGCTCGCCATGGTCGTGCTGGGCGAGCTGCGCCCCATCTCCATCCCCGGGCAGGCGCCCGGCGACGGCGCCCCCACCTCGCTGCCGTTCTCCCTGGCCCTGGTCATCTTCCAGGGCCTGCCGCTGGCCGGGCTCGTCCAGGCCGCCGCCACCGTCATCGCCGGGTTCGCGCGCGGGCACGCCGCCCACCGCACCGCGTTCAACGCCGCCCAGTACGTGCTCTCCCTGGGCGCCGCCGACGCCGTCCTGCGCCTGGCCCTGCCGCCGCTGCGCGCCACCGGGTGGATCCCCGCCGGCGAGGACCTGGTCGCCATCGGCCTGGCCGGGGCCGCCTACTTCGTGGTCAACCGGGTGCTCGTGACCTGCGCCGTCGCCATGCACGAACGCGTGCCGCTGCCTCAGGTCATGTTCAAGGGCATCGGCAGACAGGCCCGCATCAACGCCGTCCTCATCGCCATGGCGCCCCTGGTCGTCGTCGCCGCCACCCACTCGGTGCTGTACGTGCCGCTGTTCGCGCTGCCGCTCATCGCCCTGCACACCAGCGCCCTGCTGTCGGTCAAACGCGACCACCAGGCCAACCACGACGAGCTCACCGGCCTGGCCAACCGCAAACTCCTCACCGTCCGCGCCCACCAGGAGATCGACGCCGCCCGCAGGCGCGGCGGCCGGGTCGGCCTGCTCCTGCTCGACCTGGACCGGTTCAAGGAGGTCAACGACACCCTCGGGCACCCCACCGGGGACCGGCTGCTCCAGACCGTCGCCGGGCGGCTCACCCACAGCGTCCGCCCCGGCGACCTCGTCGCCCGGCTCGGCGGCGACGAGTTCGCCGTGCTGCTGCCCCAGGTCCGCGACACCGAGGCCGCCGCCGAGGTCGCCGCCCGGCTGCGCGGCGCCCTCAGCGAACCCGTCCGCCTCGACGGCATGGACCTCGACCTGGAGGCCAGCATCGGCATCGCCCTGCACCCCGAGGACGCCGTCGACTTCGAGCACCTCATGCAGCGCGCCGACGTCGCCATGTACGTCGCCAAGTCCGCCCGCTCGGGGGTGGAGTCCTACGACCCCGGCAAGGACCGCAACTCCACCGCCCGGCTCAGCCTGTTCAGCGAACTGCGCCGCGGGCTCACCGAGGGCGCCCTGGAGATGCACTACCAGCCCAAGGTCAGCCTCGACGACGGGCGCGCCGTCGGGCTGGAGGCCCTGGCCCGCTGGCGGCACCCGGCCCGGGGGCTGCTGGAGCCCGGCGAGTTCATGCCCGTCGTGGAGGAGTCCCACCTGTTCCGGGCGTTCACCGGGCAGGTCCTGGACATCACCCTGGCCCGGGCCGCCCGCTGGCGCGAGAGCGGCGTGCTGCTGCCCGTCTCCGTCAACCTCGGCGTGCGCGAACTCCTCCACCCCGACCTGCCCGACACCGTTGCCGCAGCCCTGGCCGAACACGGGATCCCGCCCGAGCGGCTGGTCCTGGAGATCGGCGAGAACGCCCTCATCACCGACACCGAGGCCGCCACCGCCGCCGTCCACCGGCTGCGCGACCTGGGCGTGGGGCTGGCCCTGGACGACTTCGGGACCGGCCACTTCACCCTGGTCCAGCTCGCCGGGCTGCCGCTGGACGAGGTCAAGATCCACGGGTCCTTCACCGCCCGCCTCACCGACGGCACCGGCAACGGGCCCACCGTCGTCCGCGCCGCCATCGCCCTGGTCAACGCGCTCGGCATGCGCGCCACCGCCGAGGGCGTCCAGACCCGCGCCCTGGCCGAGGCCGCCCGCGACACCGGCTGCCAGGCCGCCCAGGGCCACTACTTCGCCCGCCCCATGCCCGCCGCCGACATCCCCGCCTGGCTCGCCGCCCGCACCAGGGGCGCCGATACCCGGTCACACGGATGACCGTTTTCGGCCACAGAAAACCCTCATCCCGTGAAATCACCGTAGGTATGCGGCTGCTAACTTGAACGCCGTCCCAGTTGCCCGGAGCGGACGGAGGCCTCCCCCATGCCTGAGAACACGGTCGGCGCCAATGCCGAAGGCGCCTATGGGTGGGTGGAGGATTTCATTCGAGATTTAGAAGACTGGGAACAAGTGGGAAGGTGTCCGTGTGCCTTGATTGAAGTTGGGGTGGTGGGTCCTGGAAATAGATTAGGTTGAGGCTTGTGGGAAATTTTGCATTGGCATCTCGTTTTTCCGTGCCAACTGTTCTGTTGTTCCTTCTCGCCGGGTGTTCGTTCTTCGGTGTCGAGTCCAGCACGCATGAGCCCGGGGAAGCACCGGAGTACCGAGAGGTGGTCGAAGAGGTCTCCTGGACGTGGGAGGCGCCCCGGGGCAGTGAATCGGTCGCCATCGCTCAGACCGGGCAGGGGGCCCTGGTCATTCTGGACAATGGGGCCGTCGCACTGTCCGGGGAGACCGGAGAAGAACTCTGGTCCTACCGTGACACCGACCGGGAGCTCCTGGGCGTTGTAACGGACAACGGCGCCCATGTCGTGCTCCACGACGAAGAAGAGTCCTGGACCGTTGTCCTGGAAAGGGACACCGGACGGGTCGTCCACGAGTACACCCTCGACCTTTCCGAACTCGACCACATCTGGAATTTCTCCTCCTGGAACTTGAGGGATGAGCTGTCCGGTGTCACGGGGGACACCTGGGTCCTCGCCGATTCGCCGAACTCCATCAGTTCCTTTGACCTGGACACGGGTGAGGCGGTCTGGAGCGCTGAGGACGTTCCGAACTGTCCACATGAGGGATGGGTCGACGACCTGGTCGTGTGGGATGAGGTCGTGGTCGCCGCCACCACGTGCTTCGAGCAGCCGGAGGACCAAGAGAGCGTGGCGCGTACAGTCGGCTGGGACTTCACCTCGGAGTTCGTGGGCCTGAACCCGGAGACGGGTGAGGAGCTCTGGCGTGTTGAGCACTCCATTGGTGAAACGCCCTCTGACTCCCTGGACCGGGAGATCGTTCCTCGTCCCGGGGGTCTGGTCCTCGTTCGCCACGCTTACCCCCACAAGTGGGGGATCTCGCTGCTCGACGTCGAGGCGGGTGAGGCCACCGATCTCAAGGAAACCGAGCTGCTGTGGACTTCGCCGGACGGATCGCTGCTGGGTCTGTGGGACACAGAGACCGGTGATTACCGTATCCAGAGCCGGTCCGGGAGGACCGAGCGGACGCTGGATCGCGGGGATGTGTCCATGCGCAGTGATCTCGTGGCCGATGGGTATCGGGTCGGCCTGGCAGGTGGGGTGCTCTATATCTCGGACCGGGTGGACGACGCCTCGGCTCCAGAGGGGTTCGCGCGCTTCGAGGGCGCCGGTGGCTCCTCGGTCTTCACACTGAGCTCGGAGGGGGAGCTCGGCGTCCACTCCGCGATCAGTGTTCCCGGGGCCGTGGCCGTCCTCTTCACTTCCGGCGACGGGAGAGGTGTCATGGGCCTCCGGTGACGGCGAACGGGGACGCGCGGCGGACTCGGGCCAATAGGATTGTGCTGATCATCCGTCCGCCGAAGAAACGGTTCAGTCACTCATGACCGCCATCACCCGCGATGAGGTCGCGCACCTCGCCCGGTTGTCGCGGCTGGCGCTCGACGAGAGCGAGCTCGACACGCTCGCCGCCCAGCTCGGTGACATCCTCACCGCCGTGGCCAAGGTGCAGGAGGTCGCCCAGGGCGACATCCCGCCGAGCTCGCACGCCCTGCCGCTGACCAACGTCTTCCGTCCCGACGAGGCGCGGCCGTGCCTCACCCCGGAGCAGGCCCTGTCCGGTGCCCCGGCGGTGGAGGACCAGCGGTTCCGGGTCCCGCGGATCCTCGGGGAGGAGGAGTAGCCATGAGCGACATCGTGAGCCTGAGCGCCGCCGACCTCGGCGCGGCGATCAAGGCGGGCGAGGTCTCCGCGCAGGAGGCCGCCACCGCCTACCTGGACCGGATCGAGGCCGTGGACGGCGACATCAACGCCTTCCTCCACGTGCGCCGCGAGACCGCCCTGGAGCAGGCCCGGGCCGTGGACGCCCGCCGCGCCGCGGGCGAGGAGCAGGGCCCGCTGGCCGGCGTGCCCGTCGCCCACAAGGACGTGTTCACCACCAAGGACATGCCCACCACCGCCGCCTCCAAGATCCTGGAGGGCTGGCAGCCGCCCTACGACGCCACCGTCACCGCGCGCCTGCGCGAGGCCGGGCTGGTCATCCTGGGCAAGACCAACATGGACGAGTTCGCGATGGGCTCCTCCACCGAGAACTCCGCCTACCAGGTCACCCGCAACCCGTGGGACACCGACCGCATCCCCGGCGGATCCTCGGGCGGGTCCTCCGCGGCCGTCGCCGCGTTCGAGGCCCCCCTGGCCACCGGCACCGACACCGGCGGGTCCATCCGCCAGCCCGCCGCCGTGTGCGGCCTGGTCGGCGCCAAGCCCACCTACGGCGGCTCGTCCCGGTACGGGATGATCGCGTTCGCCTCCTCCCTGGACACCCCCGGCCCGTTCGCGCGCAACGTGCTCGACGCCGCCCTGCTCCAGGAGGCGTTCTCCGGGCACGACCCGCGCGACTCCACCTCCATCGACGCCCCCGTCCCGCCGATCGTCGAGGCCGCCCGCCGCGGCGACATCGACGGCCTGCGCGTCGGCGTGGTCAAGGAGCTGGACAGCGACGGCTTCCAGGCCGGGGTGCGCCAGCGCTTCCACGAGAGCCTGGAGCTGCTGGAGTCGCTGGGCGCCAAGATCGTCGAGGTGTCCTGCCCCAGCTTCGACGCCGCCCTGTCGGCGTACTACCTCATCGCGCCCAGCGAGTGCTCCTCGAACCTGGCCCGGTTCGACGCCATGCGCTACGGCCTGCGGGTGGGCGACGACGGCACGCGCAGCGCCGAGGAGGTCATGTCGCTGACCCGCGCCCAGGGCTTCGGCCCCGAGGTGAAGCGGCGGATCATGCTGGGCACCTACGCGCTGTCCAGCGGCTACTACGACGCCTACTACGGCAGCGCCCAGCAGGTGCGCACGCTCATCAAGCGCGACTTCGACGCGGCGTTCGAGAACGTGGACGTGCTGGTCTCGCCGACCACGCCGACCACCGCGTTCCCGATCGGCGAGCGCGCCGAGGACCCGATGGCGATGTACCTGGCCGACCTGTGCACCATCCCGTCCAACCTGGCGGGCAACGCGGCGCTGTCGGTGCCGTGCGGCCTGGCGCCGGAGGACGGGCTGCCGGTGGGCCTGCAGATCATGGCCCCGCCGCTGGCCGACGACCGCACCTACCGGGTGGCGGCCGCGGTCGAGCGCGCCCTGGCCGACCGGGACGGCGCCCTCATCGCGCGCAGCCCCTACGCGGTCAACGCCTAGCGGGCGGCGCCCGACGAACGACCGGCGCCCGCCGACCCCGCGAAGGGTCGGCGGGCGCCGTTGTGCGCGCGGCCTTTTGCCGGCCGGTGGGGTGGGTGGGTCGACCTGCGCCGGGGCCGACCCCTCTCCAGCGGCGGGCACCGTCGTGCGCGGGCTCAGGCCAGCCGGTCGGCGATGGCCTCGTGCAGATCGGCCGGATGGGTGACGCCCCACCGGTCGGCCGCCTCGGCCACCAGGTCGCGGGTCCACGCCCAGCTCTCCCGGGCCGCGGCCCGGGTCTCCTCCGGCAGTGCCGGGCCGGTGGTCCGCCGGTATCGCTCCAGATCGGCGGCGGGCACGTCGCGCTCCAGCCCTCGGCTCGGGGTGAGCCAGTGGTCGGTGGAACCGCGCAGCAGCCGCAGCAGCTTGAGCTGCTGCGGGGAGACCATCGCGTGCAGCAGGTTGTGGGCGCGGGCGACCTCCCCGCGGGCGAGCAGGTCGGTGAGCATGAGGGTCCAGACCGCCAGTTCGTCCGCGCCGCGCTGGGCGGTCCCGGCCGGATCCGGGCGCAGGGGTTCGGTGAGGGTCTTCGCGGCCTCGGTGAGCCGCCCGGTGCGGTCGAGCAGGACCGCGGCCCCCGGGTCGGGCAGGTGCACGGAGCCGCGCCAGGACCGGAGCTCCTCCACGGCGTCGGCGGGCTCCACGTGGAACTCGCCCCGCATCAAATCGTCGAAGACCACCGCCAGGATCCCGAACATGTTGGTGCGGGCCAGGCGCACGGGGGCGATCCCCGCGACGAACTCCCGGGCGTCGAACCCCTCCGGGTCCCGGACGTACACGTACGCCTCCAGATCGGAGTGCTCGTCGGCCTCCCCGGTGGTCCACGACCCGTACAGCAGGACGCCTTCCACGCGGGCGTCGCGCTCGGCCAGGCTCCGGAGCCGGTCGACGCGCGCGGCCAGGGTGTGCGGGGGCAAGGGGCCTCCTCGGTGGTGGTGGGACCCATTGTCCCGGGTGGACGGACAGGGGTGGGGACAGGGAACGGGGCCCGGGCCGTGGGGGGTACGGTCCGGGCCCCGGGTTCGGGGGTGTCGGGGCGTGGGCGGTCAGCCCTGCGCGGCCTTGCGGCGCGAGGCCAGGAGGAAGGCGAGACCGCCCAGGACGAGCACCGCGGCGCCCGCCACGAGGGCGGCGACGGCCGGGCCGGTCAGGGCCAGGCCGCGTCGTTCGTCGGCCGCGGCGGCCACCGGGCTCGCGGAGGGGCTCGCGATCGGCGGCGGGGTGCCGCCCGCCTCGTCCCAGGCGGCGGTCACTGTGCGGGAGACGGTGATCTCCCCGTCGGCCGCCGCGATGAGGGTCTGGGTGGGCTCGTCGGCGTCCTCGCCCTTGAACAGGCGCCCGGTCAGCACCGCCGCCTCCGCGGCGAAGGTCAGCTCGGCCCCGCCCGCGGCGGCGTCCGCCGGGACCGAGAGCCCGATCCGGTCGCCGTCCGACACGGACTCGACGGCCTTCCCGGTCGCCAGGTCCACGACCTGCACGCCCGCGGGCGCGTCCAGCTCGACGGGCACGGAGTCGGCGCTGGTCTCCACGGTGAACTCGCCGACGGTCTCCCCGGCCAGCCCCGACGCCTCCTCGGGCGACACCGAAAGGGCGGTCGGCGGCTCGTCGGGCAGCTCCTCGGCGTTGGCGACGAGGTGCTCGTAGAGCTCCACGACCTCCTCCTCGGACACCGTGGGCAGGTCCGGGTTCTGCTCCACCTTCTCCAGGTCGAGCCCGTTGCTGAAGTGCCAGATGGCGGCCTGGGTGGCGGTCAGGGCCTCGGCCTTGGTGAGGCCCGGGATGCCGGTCTCCTCGCGCAGGTCGCCGATCTCCACGACCGGGTAGGAGTTCATGAGGATCCAGTGCACCCTGCCCGGCTCGCTGAAGTCGCCCTCGCCCGGGTAGTCGGCCCAGCTGTCCTCCACGTACCAGGCGTCCCCGACGATCCCGGTCCGGAAGTCGATGCAGTAGGTCGGCAGGACGCGGTCGCCCAGGTCGATGCCGAAGGTCGCGGTGGTGGTGAACTCCTCGCCCTTCATCACGATCCCGTGCCCGTGCTCGTCGACGCCCGTGTACTGGCCGCGGACGGGGTCGGCGGCGGCCGGGACGGCCAGCGGTCCCAGGAGGAGCGCGGTGGCCGCGAGCGCGGCGAGAGCGGGACGGCTGAGGGCGGACACATTCACTGATCTCTTTCCGTCGGGGCGAGCGGAGGGGGAGAGGTGTGCGGGGACCGGGGTGGGGCGCTTGTTCCGCTGGGGGATACCGGCCTGATGGTAGCGATTCATCTCTGTGTGTCCAACCCTCTGTGGTGACGCAAGTGCACTCTGTCCACGATTGGGCTTTTTGTCTGTTGAACACATGACAAAGGGCCCCGTCCTGTACAGGACGGGGCCCAGGGGCGGGGAGATTACTCCTGGCCGGAAGCGGCCTTGCGCTTGCGGCTCAGGTAGATCGCACCGCCGCCGGCGCCGAGGGCGGCGATGCCCGCGGCGACCAGGCCGGCCAGGGCGCCACCGGTGACCGGCAGGCTCGGGCGGTCGTCAGCCGGAGCGCTCGGCTTCGGGGAGGCCGGGGTGGAGGGGGTCTCCGACGGGGTCGGCTCCGGGGTCGGAGTCGGGCCCGGGGTGGGCTCGGGGCTCTCGGTCGGCTCGTCGGACGGGGAGGGGCTCGGGGTGGGCTCCTCGCCGCCGGTCTTCTCGGTCCAGGTGGCGGAGGCCGAGGCGGAGACGGTGACCTTCTCGGTCTTGGCGGTGATCAGCGTCTGGGTGGGCTTGCTCGGGTCCTCGCCCTTGAACAGGCGGCCCGCGGACACCTCGGCGCCGGTCTCCAGGGAGAAGGAGGCCTCGCCCGCCGCGGCGTCGGCCGGGACGTCGAAGCCGACCTTGTCGCCGTTCTCGACGGTGGAGACGGGCTCGCCGGTCGCCAGGTCGACCAGCTCGACGCCCTCGGGGGCGTCGACGACCACCGGCACGGAGGCGGCGTTGGTCTCGATGGTGAACTCGCCGACCTTGGAACCGGCCTCGCCCTCGGCGGTGCCGGGGGTGATGCTCAGCGACGGGCCCGGCTCCTGGGGCAGGTCGACGGCGTTCTCGATCAGGTACTTGTAGACCAGCTCGACACCGTTGGTGTCGCGGGCGGTCACCTTGGCGCCGTTGGTGAAGTGCCAGATCGCGGCCTGGGTGGCGGCGATGGCCTGCTCTTCCTTGAAGCGCTGGGTGGTGCGGGCGTCCAGACCGGCGGCCTCGGCCAGCTGCGCGGCGGAGATCGTCGGGTAGCTGTTCTGGAGGATCCAGTGCACCTTGCCCGGGGCGGCGAAAGCGCCCTGGCCGGGGTAGTTCGCCCAGGCGTCCTCGACGTACCAGGCGCTGCCGCGGATGCCCGTCTTGAGGTCGATGCAGTAGGTGCTGAAGGTGCCGCCGTCCTCCAGCTTGAGGGTGAAGAGCGTCGTGTTCTGGAGGGAGCCGTCGACCTGGACCCGGGCACCGCTCTGAGCCGGGCCCGTGTACTGGGCGCGGACGGCGTTGTCGGCGGCGGCCGGGGCGGCCAGGCCGAGGGCCAGGAGGGCGGCCGCGCCTGCGGCGACGGTCGTGCGCCCGAGGGCACGGGGGAGGGACACGTTCGTCACGTCTCTTCCTTGGGGTTCTGCGGTGCTGGCCGCGAGGGAATCGAGGGTCGCTCGCACGGCCGGAGGATCACCGTGAGGAGTGTGAGCGGGGAGTCGGCGTATACCGCATGACCGATATTAGCGATTTGGGGTGTCCCTACCAAGCCGAGAGGTCCGGTGGCAGGTGGGTCCCAGAGCGCGGTTCGCGGCTCCTGAGAAGTAGACGCCCAGGTGGGGCGAATGGTGCACATGAAAAAGCCCCCTCCCGGAACCGGGAGGGGGCTCTCAGCAGGTGACCTTAGTCCTCGGTGGAGGTACCGGCCGCCTTGCGCTTGCGGCTCAGGTAGATCGCACCGCCGCCGGCGCCGAGGGCGGCGATGCCCGCGGCGACCAGGCCGGCCAGGGCGCCACCGGTGACCGGCAGGCTCGGGCGGTCGTCAGCCGGAGCGCTCGGCTTCGGGGAGGCCGGGGTGGAGGGGGTCTCCGACGGGGTCGGCTCCGGGGTCGGAGTCGGGCTCGGGGTCTCGCTCGGCTCCTCGGACGGGGAGGGGCTCGGGGTCGGCTCCTCGCCGCCGGTCTTCTCGGTCCAGGAGGCCGAGGCGGAGGCGGAGACCTTGGTCTCGCCGCCCTGGGCGGTGATCAGGGTCTGCGTCTTGACCTCGGCGCCCTTGAACAGGCGGCCGGTGGCGACCTTGGCGGTGGTCTCCAGGGAGAAGGAGGCCTCGCCCGCCGCGGCGTCGGCCGGGACGTCGAAGGCGACCTTGTCGCCGTTCTCGACGGTGGTGACCGGCTCGCCGGTCGCCAGGTCGACCAGCTCGACGCCCTCGGGGGCGTCGACGACCACCGGCACGGAGGTCGCGCTGGTCTCGATGGTGAACTCGCCGACCTTGGAACCGGCCTCGCCCTCGGCGGTGCCGGGGGTGATGCTCAGGGTCGCCTCGGGCTCGGAGGTCTGCGGCAGGTCCTCGGCGTTGCCGACGAGGTAGTCGTAGACCTTCTTGACGTTCGCGCTGTTGCCGTCGGCCTTGAGGTTCATGCCGTTGCTGAAGTGCCAGATGGCGGCCTGGGTGGCACCCAGGGCGTCCTTCTGGCTCAGACCGTCGACCCCGGCCGCGGCGCCCAGCGCCTCGGCGCTCACGTTCGGGTAGGAGTTCTGCAGGATCCAGTGGACCTTGGCGGGCTCGGCGAAGTCGCCCTGACCCGGGTAGTTCGCCCACTCGTCCTCGACGTACTTCGCCTGGCTCACGATGCTCGTGCGGAAGTCGATGCAGTACGTGGTGAGGATGGTGCCGTCTTCGAGCTTGAGCTTGAAGAGGCTGGTGGGGGCGCTGCCGCCGTCGAGTTTGACACCGGTGCCGTTCTCGGCGTTGCCGATGTAGGTGCCGGTGACCGCGCCCTCGTACGGGGCGGGGTCGGCGGCCGCGGGGGCGGCCATGCCGAAGGCGAGGAGAGCAGCGGCGGCGGCCGCCAGGCCCGCGCGCCCGGCGGTACGGGGGAGGGAGATCTGAGTCAAGTCGTATCCCGGTGTCTTCTAGGGGTAACCGGATGGAAACGGTTCAGGCCGCGGTGGGGACCGCGGTGTGATCCGTTGCGAAGGACGGACGGTACGAAGCCGCCACATGTGCGTCCGGGTCGGGGGGAGGGCCACGTCGGGGGCAGGCGGCGTGGGGTGCCATGGGTCAGGAGAGGCATGAAGCGTCCCGAGCCCGGGCTGAGCCGTCTCGCGGGGGCGGGCCTTCGGCGCGCCGCACTAGGTCGATCGCCCGCCCGATACTAGCGATCCCATTCGCCACTTCCAACCCGGTTCGCGAAAAAAGTGACCGGATACGGGCGAGAAAAAATGCCACCAGGACAAAGCCGCATTATGGGCGAATGTTATGCAACTGAACGGGGGTCACTCGCGTCGTTTGCGGCCCAGAACCAGGATGATCAGGCCAGATACCACCAGGGCCCCCGCGATGACCAGCAGACCGGACAGCCAGGTGCCCGTCGTCGGCAGGTCCTCCTCGGGGATTCGGTCGGCCTCGCTTGGGGTGGCCTCCGGGCTCGGTGCGACGTCCGCGAGGGGCGCGCTCGGCTCCGGCTCCGGGGTTTCGGACGGGGTTTCGGGCACCGGTGACGGCTCGGCCTCCGGGCTCGGGGCGCGCCAGGTGACCGTCGCCGTGGTGGTGATGGTCGCCTCGCCCGGCTCGGCGGTGACCAGCGGGCGGGTGCGCACCCCGTCGCGGCCGGTGAACAGGCTCCCCTCGGCCAGCGGCAGGTTCTCCCCGCGCACGTGCAGGGTCACCACCCCGGCCGGGACCGACGGGCTCACGTCCAGGTACAGCGCGTTCCCGTCGGCGACCTGGGCGGTCTGGCGGCCCTGCGCGTCCACCAGCCAGGCGGCGGGCGCCCCGCTCAGTGACACGTTCAGCGGCCCGTCGCCGGTGCTCGACACGGTGAGCGGGCCCAGCGGCTCCTGCGGGGCGGTCGCCTCCAGGTGGTCGGGGTCCACGGTCAGCGGGCGCGGGCCCGGAGGCAGGGCGCCGCCGTCCTCCACCAGGTGGTCGTACAGCGCCAGCACGGTCTGGTCGTTGGCCTCGCGGTCGGGCTCGGTGTCCGACAGCACCCGCCACAGGGCGGCCTGGGTGCCCGCGATCGCCTGCTCCTCGCCCAGCGGCAGGCCGATGTCCAGGCTCAGCGACAGCAGGTCCCGGTGCGGGTAGGAGTGGGCGACGATCCACCGCGCCCGGTCGGCGGCCCCGCCCGGGGTGTCGGACCAGTCCGACTCCACGTAGGCGGCACGCCGACGGACCTCACCGCCGGGTGAGGAGGTGTAGGCGCGCACGGCGTCGTCGTTCCCGATCCGCAGGCTGTAGAGCGCGGTGGCCACGGGCTCGCCGCCGGCGGGGACGAGGTCCGTCCCGGCCACGGCGTCGCGGTCCACACGGGAGAAATCGTCGGCGAGGGCGGCCGGGGTACCGGCCAGGGCCGCGATGAGGACGACCGAGGAAAACAGCGCGGCGCACCGACGCAGGACGCCCATCTGCAGCTCCCGTGTTCGGCCTGGCGAAATCGTCTCCTGGGGACATTCAGACTATCGGTCCGGCACCCTCGGTGACGGAGGAACACCTCTACAGTGGCCCGATCGTGCACATCACGTGACATCCGGCGTCGGCCGTGTCACCCCCGGGCGCTCGGTAGGCTGACCTGGAAGGTACGTCCTCTACGGAAACGGGTTTGCGGCGATGGCCCACGCGGTGACTCCCACCACGAACGGCGGCCCGGTGGCCTACGAGCAGGCACTGGCCGATTACGAGCCGGTGCTCGGTCTGGAGACCCACATCGAGCTGGGTACCGCTTCGAAGATGTTCTGCTCCTGCCCGACCGGGTTCGGCGCGGAGCCCAACACCCAGGTGTGCCCGGTCTGCCTGGCGCTGCCCGGCTCCCTGCCGGTGGTCAACGCCAAGGCCGTCGAAGGCGCCATCCGCCTGGGCCTGGCGCTCAACTGCTCCGTCGCCCCCTGGGGCCGGTTCGCCCGGAAGAACTACTTCTACCCGGACATGCCGAAGAACTACCAGATCTCCCAGTACGACGAGCCGATCTGCGTCGACGGGTACCTGGACGTGACGGTGGACACCCCCGAGGGCCCCCGCGAGTTCCGGGTGGAGATCGAGCGCGTCCACATGGAGGAGGACACCGGCAAGACCTCCCACGTGGGCGGGGCCACCGGCCGCATCCACGGCGCCGAGTACTCCATCGTCGACTACAACCGCGCGGGCATCCCGCTGCTGGAGATCGTCACCAAGCCGATCACCGGTACCGGAGAGCTGGCCCCGCTGGTGGCCCGCGCCTACGCCGCCGAGCTGCGCGACCTGGTCCGCTCCCTGGGCATCTCCGACGTCCGCATGGAGGAGGGCTCCATGCGCTGCGACGTCAACGTCTCCATCAACAGGCGCGGCGCCGCCGAGTGGGGCACCCGCAGCGAGACCAAGAACGTCAACTCCCTGCGCTCGGTCGAGCGCGCCGTCCGCTCGGAGATCGAGCGGCAGGCCGGCGTGCTGAACGCGGGCGGCCGGGTCGTCCAGGAGACCCGCCACTTCCAGGAGCACCTCGGCTCCAGCGTCTCGGGCCGCAGCAAGGAAGAGGCCCAGGACTACCGCTACTTCCCGGATCCCGACCTGGTCCCGGTCGCCCCGTCCGCGGAGTGGGTCGAGGAGCTGCGCGCCACCCTGCCGGAGCTGCCCGCCGCCAAGCGGGCCCGCATCCGCGCCGAGTGGAACCTCGGCGACACCGAGCTGCGCGACCTGGTCAACGCCGACGCGGTCGAACTGGTGGAGGCCACCGTCGCCGCCGGGGCGCCCTCGGGCGAGGCCCGCAAGCTGTGGCTGAACGAGCTGTCCCGCCGCGCCACCGAGCAGGAGGTGGAGCTGTCCGCCCTGCCGATCACCCCCGCCCAGGTCGCGCGGGTCATCGCCCTGGTCGCCGAGGGCACGCTCACCAACAAGCTGGCCCGCCAGGTCGTCGAGGGCGTGCTGGCCGGTGAGGGCGAGCCCGACGCGGTCGTCGAGGCCCGCGGCCTCAAGGTCGTCAGCGACGACGGCGCGCTGGGCGCGGCCGTCGACGCCGCCATCGCCGCCGACCCCGACGCCGCGGACAAGGTGCGCGGCGGCAAGGTCGCCGCGGCCGGCGCCCTGGTCGGCGCGGTCATGAAGGCGACCCGCGGCCAGGCCGACGCCGGCCGGGCCCGCCAGCTGATCCTGGAGAGGCTGGGCGTCTCCTGACGCCGTGTGTGCCCGGCGCCACGCCGGGAGCGGGACGGGGCCCGTCCCGCATCCCCTAGGGTTCAGGGTGTGCCGCGGTTCCGGAGGGTGACCGCGGCGCACCCTGAGAGCATTCGGGGACACGGACGACCGCGATCGCGGTCACCGTGGGTGACTACTCCGTCGTCATCTCTCGTCCGGTCCTCAATCGCCATGTGACCTTGGTTGCGTAGGGTTGCGACCGCACGGTGGTGCCACGGTCGACGGCGACCGCCCACCACCGCAACGTCCAGGTCCCGCGAGATCGCCGGTCCACGCGCCGGACGCCCGAGCGCGTCCGGATCCGTCACGACGCGAGGTGGATGCTCCATGTCCGAGGAGAGAGCGTGACCGCGGAGATCCGCCGCGGAGTCCACGGCGCGCCCACTGGGAGGTCGGTAATGGGAACCCGGGCACGTCGCCTGTCGGTCAGCGGGCTCGTCGCCTTGTTCCTCGTCTATCTCGCGGCGACCCTGGTCCCCGTGGGGGAGGGCACCGTCGCGACCCTGCTCGGCGAGTGGCCCGCCTCCGTGGCCGCGGGGGCCGCCGGCGCGTCCCTGCTGCTGGCGTCGCGCCGCTGGGCGGCCACCGGCGCCGACCGGGACGCCCACGCCGACGGTGCCGACGGCCCGGCCGCGCTGCGCAACCTCGGCTTCGCCGCGCTCGCCTGGTGCGCGGGCGGCGTCACCCACGGCATCACCGGGCTGCTCAGCTCCGGGTCGGTGCTGTCGCTGACCCTGGGAGACCTGTTCGCGCTGGCGGCGCTGCCGCTGTTCGTGGTGGGCTTCACCCGCTTCGCCCCCTGGCCGGGCGGGCTGCGCACCGCGCTGCGGCACATCACCGACAGCTACGTGTGCGCGGCCGCCGTGTTCGCCGTGGTGTGGCTGCTGCTGTTCTCGCCGCTGTACAACGAACTGGGCGAGGGCTCGGGGGTGCTGGGCTTCGCCCTGGTGTACCCGGTGGCCGACATCGCCGTGCTGTGCCTGCTGGTCCCGCTGGTCTTCATGTCGCCGCACAGCACCCGGCGGGCGGTGCTGCTGGCGATCGGCGCGCTCATCATCATCGCCGCCTCCGACATGATCGGCGCCATCACCCGTCTGACCGGGCCGCCCGTGATGGGCGGGCTGGAGTACCCCGTCCGCCTGCTGGGGTTCGCGCTGATGGGCGCGCTGCCGTGGCTGGTGGAGCACCGGCCCGGCGCCCGGCCGCGCAAGATCACCGGGCGGGGCCTGTACCGGTTCGCCCCGGAGCTGGCAGCGGTGGGCGCGGTCGCGATCGCCGCGGTGGTGCTCACGGTCGCCGGCCTGCGGCTGCCGGGGGTGGCCCCGGTGCTGCCGCTGGCCGCCGGGACCGCCGTGCTGGTGCTGCTGGTGCGCATGCTCGGGATGCTGGAGGAGAACGCGACCCTCACCCGGATGGTGCGCAACCGCGAGGGGCACTTCCACGAGCTGGCCCGCAACAGCGGCGACGTCATCCTGGTGTTGGACCGCGACGGCGGGGTGTCCTACGTCAGCCCGGGCACCGCCGAGGCGTTCGGGTACCGGCTGGAGGACGTGCTGGCCGCGCCGGTGACCGCGCTCATCCACCCCGAGGACATGGAGCGGACCGAGGCGATCAGCGCCATGTTCGACGAACGCGGCAGCCAGGGCGTCCACCTGCGGCTGCGGGTGCGCGCCGCGGACGGCACCTGGCGGCACACCGAGTCCACGGTGTCGCTGTACGAGCAGCCCGGGGAGCCGGACCGGCTGCTGGTGACCACCCGCGACATCAGCGCCCAGGTGGCGCTCCAGGACGAGGTCGAGCACCTCACCTTCCACGACGGGGTGACGGGGCTGCCCAACCGGGCCTACCTGGAGGAGCGGGCCAGCGACGTGCTGGCGCACCGGGCGATCAGCGACGAGCCCATCGGGGACATCGCGGTGCTCTTCCTGGACCTGGACGGTTTCACCGCGGTCAACGACTCGGCGGGGCACGTGCGCGGCGACCACCTGCTGGCGCAGGCGGCGCGCAGGCTGCGCGGGGAGCTGGAGCCGGGGGCGACGCTGGCGCGCTGGGGCGGCGACGAGTTCGCCGTGCTCATCGAGGGCATCCCGCGGGCGCAGCGGGTGGTGGACCTGGCCGAGCGGCTGGGCCGGGTGATCGCCTCGGAGCCGTTCCAGGTCGCCGACCGGGAACTGGTGCTGACCGCCAGCCTGGGGGTGGCGTTCGCCGAGCCGGACACCGACAGCGGCGACCTGCTGCGCAACGCCGATGTGGCGCTCACCCGGGCCAAGGAGCGCGGGGCGGGCAACGTCGAGGTGTACGCGGCGCACATGCACGACACGGTGGTGTCCCGGCTGGAGTTGCAGATCCGGCTGCGCCGGGCGCTGGCCGAGGGCGAGTTCTTCCTGGAGTACCAGCCCATCGTGGACCTGGGCACGTCCCGGGTGACGTCGGTGGAGGCGCTGGTGCGCTGGAACCGCGACGGCGAGACCGTGGGGCCGGACGGGTTCCTGGGCGCCGCGGAGGAGTCCGGGCTGATCGTGCCGCTGGGCGAGTGGATCCTGCGGGAGGCCTGCGAGAAGGTCGCCGTGTGGCGGGTATCGGACTGGGACATCGGCCTGTCGGTGAACCTGTCCGTCAAGCAGGTGCTGTCGCCGCGCTTCGTGCGGACGGTCGAGTCGGTGCTCGCCGACTCGGGGCTGTCGGCCGAGGTGCTCACCCTGGAGGTCGACGAGGACGTCCTGCTCGACGGCGGCGGCGAGGCGGTCCAGCGCCTGGCCGAGCTCCGGGAGCTGGGCGTGCAGCTGGCCATCGACGACTACGGCATGGGCTACGCGTCGCTGGCGCACCTGCGCCGGCTGAGCGTGGACGCCATCAAGATCGACCCGTCGTTCATCGCCGACCTGGGCGGCGACGACACGGTCACCCTGCTCACGCACACGATCATCCAGCTCGGCCGCGACCTGGGCGTCCAGGTGGTCGCCGAGGGCATCGAGCGCCCCGAGCAGCTGGAGCAGCTGCGCGCGATGGGCTGTGACCGCGGCCAGGGCTTCCTGGTCGCCCGCCCGATGGCCGCCTCGGGCGTGGAGTCCCTCGTCGGCGGCGAGGCCGGCGCCAACCTGTAGGACAATTCGTACGTATTGCGGATATAGCGTCGTTCACCTGCGGAAACGCGGATGTGCCCGCTACTTTTCCACCATGCCCTCTTATCAGCACGAGTTCCCCCTCGACCTGATCCGGAATGAGCCGGAGTCGGCGGTGGAACTCCTCAAGGAACTCACCGGCGATCCACTGCCGGAGTTCACCCATGTCCGCTGTGACGCCGCCGAAGCGACCAGCACGGCGGTGGCACACCTGACCTCCGACTCGGTGGTGGTCTGTGAGCGCCCGCCCCGTTCCGGGGAAGAACCCGGTAAGCCCGTCCCGGTGCTGGCGATCATGGTCGAACCCCAGAATTCCAAGGACGCCCGGAAGTTCTACAGCTGGCCCGCCTACGTCGCCAACGTTCGCTGGCGCCTGAGGTGTCCGGTGGCCCTGCTGGCCGTCGTTCCCTCATCGGGGATAGCCGACTACTACTCCAAGCCCATCGACCTGGGATGCGGGGAGATCCGTCCCCGGATCCTGGCCCTGGACACCCTCAAACCGATCACCGATCTGAAGACGGCCGCGGCCCAGCCGATGCTGACCATCCTGGCCCTGGCCAACAATCCGCCCAAGGGAGAGCACGAAGCGGCGCTGTACGCCCTGAACGCCGCTCTGGACACCATCGATGGTTCGTCCTCCTCGCTGTACTCTGACTACTGATCTTTGATGTGTGGGTTGACAGCCGAGCGAGCTGGGAAAACCCTGGCCATGGAGCTTCCCCTCTCCTCTCCCCGCACTCCTGCCGAGTACGAGAAACGACGCCTGGTCGCCGCGGAGCTGTTCGACCAGGGCGAGCTGTCCCAAGCCGCGATCGCCCGCCTGCTCGGCGTGAGCAGACAAGCCGTCCACAAGTGGCACACCGCCTGGAAGAACGAGGGCCCCGCCGCGCTGGCCGCCCGGCCCCGCGGCGCCGAACCCTTCCTGAACGGCGAGCAGGAGCGGGCCCTGGCCGCCCTGCTCGACTCCAGCCCCACCGAGCACGGATGGCCCGACCAGTCCTGGACCCTGGACCGGGTCAACCACCTCATCAACGAACGCTTCCACGTCTCCTACGCCGACCCCTCCGGGGTGTGGCGACTACTGCAACGTATGGGCTTCTCCCACCAGGTGCCCGCGACGCGGGCCGCCGAACGCGATGAGGAAGAGGTCGACCGGTGGCGCACCCAGGTGTGGCCCCGGGCCAAAAGAGGACG
>NZ_JBJJBV010000097.1:0-21659 GCF_045446735.1 Nocardiopsis protaetiae | reverse complement strand
CCCCCTCCCCTGTGCCCGGGCCCCGGGCCCAGGCCCCGCAACCCCGACGCCTCAGGCGGTCCCCGCGATGAGCCGGTCGGCCTGTTCCGGGCTCAGGCAGTGCTCGACGACCAGCACCGCGGCCCCGATCTCGCCCGCGCTCTCGGCGGCCACCGACGACACGATGTTGAGGTGCTCGGTGGCCAGCGGCAGCGACCGCTGGTAGATGACCTCGCGCACCCCCGCCAGCAGGTGGTCCCCGGCCAGGGCCAGCGCCCCGCCGATCACGATCACCGACGGGTTGAACATGTTGACGGACGCGGCCAGCACCTCGCCGATGTCGCGGCCCGCCTGGCGCAGGGCGCGCAGCGCCGGGACGGACCCGTTGCGGGCCAGTTCCACCACGTCGCGGGCGCCGTGGGCGGGCACGCCCTCGGCGGTGAGGGCCTCGGCCAGGGCGGCGCCGCTGGCGACGGCCTCCAGGCAGCCGGTGTTGCCGCAGCGGCAGGGCTTGTCGGCGCCGCTGGGGACGTGGATGTGCCCCATGTCGCCGGCCGCGCCCTGGGCGCCCCGGTACACGCGCCCCTCGCTGACGATGCCGCAGCCGATACCGGTGGCGACCTTGACGAACATCAGGTGGCTGGCGGTGGGCCAGGCGGTGTGGTGCTCGCCGATCGCCATGATGTTGACGTCGTTGTCGACCAGCACCGGGACGGCCAGCCGCTCCCCCACGTAACCGGGCACGTCGAAGCCGTCCCAGCCGGGCATGATCGGCGGGTTCACGGCCCGTCCGGTGGAGTGCTGGACGGGGCCGGGCAGGCCGATGCCCAGGCCCAGCAGCTCGGAGACGTCGCGGTCGGCGCGGGCGAGCAGGCCGCGGCCGTGTTCCACCACCCAGTCCAGGACGCGCTCGGGCCCCAGGGCGATGTCGAGGTCGGCGCGGGCCTCGGCGATGACCTCGGCGGCCATGTCGGTGAGGGCGAGCCGGGCGTGGGTGGCGCCCAGGTCGGCGGCGAGGACGACCCGTGCCCGGGGGCGGAACGAGAACGTGGTGGGCGGGCGCCCGCCGGTGGAGACGGCCTCGCCCGCAGGGCCGATGAGGCCGCTGGCCAGGAGGGCGTCCACCCGCTGGGTGACGGTGGACCGGGCCAGGCCGGTGGCCCCGGCCAGCTCTGAGCGGGTGCGGGGGCGGCCGTCGCGCAGCAGCCGGAGCAGGGTCCCCGCCCCGGGCGCGGTCGTGGTGGGAGCGGCCCGGAGTCCTCGGTCGACCGCCGGGCCGGTCAGCGCATCTTCCGTCATGGGACAAGTCAAGCACAGGATCTTTAGACCGTCTCGAATCCATCTATTGCCTTCTCATTTCTCCACTTCTGCTTGACCGTCGACAGAAGTCAGGCGTACGGTGCTGCCATGTCAGTGAGTAAGGTCACAAGCATCGGCGGCGGATCCGATGTCGGGGCGACCGTGCCGAACGCCTACCGGGCCGCCGTGATCGGCACCGGTTTCATGGGCCGGGTCCACAGCCACGCCGTCCGCGCCCACGGGGGCGCGGTCGTCGGGGTCGCGGGCTCCTCCCCTGAGAAGGCCGAGGCCTTCCGCTCCGCCAACGGCGTCGGGCGCGCCCACGCCGACGCCCTGGACCTGATCCGCAGCGACGACGTGGACGTGGTGCACGTCTGCGTCCCCAACCACCTCCACGCGCCCCTGACCCTGGCCGCCCTGGCCGCCGGCAAGCACGTGGTGTGCGAGAAGCCCCTGGCCACCGACGCCGCCACGGCCCGGGAGATGACCGCGGCCGCCGCGGACGCCGGGCTGGTCGCCGTCGTCCCCTTCGCCTACCGCTTCCACCCCATGGCCCGCGAGGCCCGGGCGCTGGTCGCCGCGGGCGCCATCGGCCGGGTCGGCCTGGCCCACGGCGGCTACCTCCAGGACTGGCTGCTGTACCCGCAGGAGGACAACTGGCGGGTGGACCCGCGGATCGGCGGACCCACCCGGGCGTTCGGCGACATCGGCTCGCACTGGTGCGACATGCTGGAGTTCGTCACCGGCGACCGGATCACCGCGGTCAGCGCCCAGACCGGCCGGTTCAACGACGTCCGCGACGGGCGCCCGGTGGACACCGAGGACCTGGTCACCCTCCAGTTCGCCACCGCGGGCGGGGCCGTGGGCGGCGCGGTCATCAGCCAGGTCTCCCCCGGCCGCAAGAACAGCCTGGTGCTGGAGGTCTCCGGCACCGAGGGCTCGCTGCGCTTCGACCAGGAGCGCCCCGAGACCCTGTGGGCGGGCGGGCGCGGGCGCACCGGGATCATCTCCCGCGACGCACCCGACCTGAGCGCCGACGCCGCCCGGCTCACCACCGTCCCCGTCGGCCACCCGCAGGGCTACCAGGACTGCTTCAACGCCCTGGTCGCCGACACCGCCGACGCCGTCTCCGGAGGCTCCCCCGAGGGCCTGCCGGTCTTCGCCGACGGGCTGCGCGCGGCGGTCATCGCCGAGGCCGTGCTGCTCTCGGCCCGTGAACGCCGCTGGGTCGACATAGCCGAGGTGGACCGGGGATGAACGCCGTACCCCCCGCAGAACCGGTGATCCGCATGAGCGGCATCGCCAAGTCCTTCCTCGGCGTGCGCGTCCTGCACGGCGTCGACCTGGAACTGTACCCGGGCCAGGTGCACGCCCTGGTGGGCGAGAACGGCGCCGGGAAGTCGACCCTGATGAAGGTCCTGGCCGGGGTCCACCCGGCCGACGAGGGCACCGTCGAGCTGGACGGGAGCCCCGTCTCCTTCGAGCACCCGGTCCAGGCCCAGCGGGCCGGGGTGGCCACGGTGTTCCAGGAGTTCAACCTGCTCCCGGAGCGCACCGTCGCCGAGAACGTGTTCCTGGGCCGGGAGATCCGGGGCCGGTTCGGCGCCGTGGACGCCCGCGCCATGGAGCGCGCCACCGCGGAGCTGCTCGCCGACCTGGACCTGGTGGGCATCGAGCCCTGGGCCCGCGTCCGGTCCCTGTCGGTGGCCCAGCAGCAGGTGGTGGAGATCGTCAAGGCGCTCTCGCACGACGCCCGCGTGATCTCCATGGACGAGCCGACCGCCGCGCTGGCCGAGAGCGAGGTGGAGGTGCTCTACCGGATCATCGCCCGCCTGCTCGAACGCGGCGTGGCGGTGCTGTACGTCTCCCACCGCATGCGGGAGATCTTCGACCTGGCGACCCGGATCACCGTCCTCAAGGACGGTCGCCTCGTCGACACCGTGGACGCCGCCGGCACCCGCCCGGCCGACCTGGTCCGCATGATGGTGGGCCGCCCGGTGTCGGCGGTCTTCCCCGACCCGCTGGAGCCGGACGGCGACCACCACGGCGACGTGCGCCTGGAGGTGTCCGACGGCGGCAACTCCCAGCTGGACGGCATCTCCTTCGAGGTGCGCGGCGGCGAGATCGTCGGCCTGGCCGGCCTCCAGGGCAGCGGCCGCACCGAGATCGCGCACGCCCTGTTCGGGATCGAACGCTTCACCCGGGGCGCGGTCTCCGTGGACGGGCGCCGGGTCGACCCGCGTTCGCCGCGGGCCGCGATCCGGGCGGGCCTGGTGCTCGTGAGCGAGGACCGCAAGACCCAGGGCCTGGCCCTGAACCAGTCGATCCTGGCCAACGCCCGCCTGGTCCTGGACGCGGTGTGGCCGTTCGGCTCGGGCCCGCGGGCCGCCCGGCTGCCGGGGGTGCTGTCCTCCCTGGAGCTGGTGGCGCGCGGCGGCACCGCCCAGGAGGTCCGCTACCTCTCGGGCGGCAACCAGCAGAAGGTGGTGCTGGCCAAGTGGCTGGCCACCGAACCCGGGGTGATGGTGCTGGACGAGCCCACCCGGGGCATCGACGTCGGCGCCAAGCAGGCCGTCTACCGGCTGATGCGGGAACTGGCGGCGCGGGGCGTGGCCATCGTCCTGATCTCCTCGGAGCTGCCCGAGCTGATCGGGATGTCGGACCGCCTCGTCGTCCTGGCCGACGGCCGGGTGGCGGGTGAGCTGCCCGGCGGCTCCGGCGAGGAGGAGGTCATGGCGATGGCCACCGGCTCCTCCGCCGAGGCCGTCGGCCCGGGGGTGGAGGACCCCCGGATCACCGCCGCGGTGGCCGAGCACGCCGACGACCCCCCGTCCCCCGCTTCCAGCGCCTCCGACTCCGCGGACACCCGTCCCGGCTCCGGCGGCCCGGCCCGACACGAGGAGGCCGCACCGTGAGCACTCCCCCCGCCTCCCCGCTGGACACGGTCCGCTCCCTGTGGGCCCGCACCGGCACCACCGGCCTGGTCTACCTGGCCCTGGCCCTGCTGCTGGTGCTCAGCGCCCTCTACGTGGCGTCCCAGGGCAGGAACCTCTTCACCACGGCCAACACCGTGGACCTGTTCACCCGCAGCAGCCTGCTCGGGTTCCTGGCCATCGGGCAGACCCTGGTCATCCTGTGCCGCTCCCTGGACCTGTCGGTGGGGTACGTGGCGGCCCTGTCCACCGTGGTCGCGGCCACCACCATGGCGGGCGACCCGGCCCGGGTCCCGCTGGGGATCGCCGCCGCCCTGGGCGTCGCGGCGCTGATCGGCCTGGCCAACGGCACCATCGTCACGTGGCTGCGGGTCAACCCGTTCATCGCCACCCTGGGCACGGGGCTCATCATCAAGGGCTACCTGGACACCAACTTCCAGGGCCCGGCCGGGTCGGTGCCCGCCGCGTTCCAGGCCTTCGGCTACACCCGCATCGGGGTGTTCCCGATCTCCACCCTGGTCATGCTGGCCCTGGCCGTCGCGGCGATCGTGTTCCTGCACCGCACCCGCACCGGCTACCACATGTACGCGGTGGGCGGCGACGCCGAGGTGGCGCGCCTGTCGGGGGTCCGCGACCGGGTCCCCGTGATCACCGCGCACGTCCTGTGCTCGATGACCGCCGGGGTGGCCGGGCTGCTGCTGGCCGCGCGGTTCGGCACCGGCAGCGCCCTGGTCTACAACAACGGCTACGAGCTGGAGGCCATCGCCGCGGTGGTGCTCGGCGGGACCTACCTGCTGGGCGGGCGCGGCGGCGTGGCCGGGACCATCGCCGGGGTGCTCATCCTGGCCACCCTCGACACCGTGTTCAACGTGCTGGCGGTGGACCCGTTCGTCAAGGACGTGCTGCGCGGCGTCATCGTCATCACCGCCGTCGCCATCTACGCCCGCGGCCGGCTGTCCCGGTCGGCGGTCCGCGTGCGCTTCCCCTCCGGCGGCCCGCCGCCACCCGCGCCCCCGCCCGACCCGCCCGCCCCGGGCGGCGCCCCGACCCCCGTCACCTCCGGCACCGAGGGAGGCGGCCGATGAACGAGACGCCCGTCCGACGCCCCGCGCCCCTGGCCCTGCTGTCCTCGCTGGGGCGGGGCGGCACCGCCACGGTGCTCCTGATCCTGGTGCTGATCTTCGTGGTCATCGCCACCCAGAACCCGTCCTTCTTCCAGGGTCCGCCGCTCATGGCCTTCGCCAAGAAGGCGGCCCCGCTCGTCATCCTGGCCGTGGGCCAGTACCTGGTCATCGTGTCCGGGGAGTTCGACCTGTCGGTCGGTTCCCTGGTCGGCGCCCAGGTGGTCATCGCGGCCCGGCTGATCGACGGCGAGGAGGGCATGACCCTGCCGGTCATCGGCCTCATGCTCGCCTTCGGCCTGCTGGTGGGCCTGGTCAACGGGCTGGTCACGACACTGCTCAAGGTGCCGTCGATCATCACCACCCTGGGCATGATGCTCGTCCTGTTCGGCGCGGTCCGGTTCTGGACCGGCGGGGCGCCCACCGGCTCCCTGTCGGAGGCGTTCCGCGTCCCGGGCCGGGGCGGGATCGACGGCGTGCCGTTCCTGGGGCAGCTGCCCTGGGCGGCGGTCATCGCCCTGGCGCTGACCGTCGGCGCCGTGTTCCTCATGCGCTCCCCGTTCGGCCGCTCCCTGATGGCGACCGGCGACAACGACGTCGCCGCCGCCTTCTCCGGGGTGCGGGTGCAGCGGGTGCGCACCCTGGCCTTCGTCGGCTCCGCCCTCATGGCGACCGTCGCGGCGATCCTCATCGGCGGGTTCGCCGGGGTCACCGCGCAGGTCGGCCAGGGCCTGGAGTTCACCGCCATCACCGCCGTGGTGCTGGGCGGCGTGGTCCTGGGCGGCGGCCGCGGGACGGTCGTGGCCGCCGCCCTGGGCGCGCTCACCGTCGAAGCCCTGTTCACGCTGTTCAACCAGCTCTACCTGCCCTCGACCATCCAGCCTTCGGTCCAGGGGCTCATCATCATCGCCGCGGTGGCCTATGCCGCCCGCCGCGGCGATCTGCGACCGCCGGGGCGTCCGCGCCGGCGTCCGGACCACGAACCCGAGCGCGAGCCCGGGACCCCCAGGAGGTAATCATGCGCGTTTCACGCATGCTGCTCGCCGGTACCGCCGGCCTGACACTGATGCTCTCGGCGTGTACCACCGACGCGCCGGACGACTCCGCGCAGGGAGGTGAGGGCGGGGGCGGCGCCGGGCTGACCCCGGACGCGGAGTGGTTCGACCAGGCCGAGTACGACGCCCAGCTCGCCCAGCGGGAGATCACCCCCGAGGGCTCGCCCGACGAGCCCTGGCTCCAGGCGATCGAACCGGACTGGACGGACACCTCGGAGTTCGTGCACGACTCCCCGGAGGACGCCACCGTGTGCTTCTCCAACGCCTCGGTCTCCAACCCCTGGCGCGTCACCGGCTTCATCACCATGGAGCAGCAGGTGGAGGCGCTCCAGGAGGAGGGCCGCATCGGCGACTTCCGGGTGTCGGACGCCGCCGACGACGACAACCAGCAGATCTCCGACATCCAGGCCTTCGTGGACTCCGGCGACTGCGACGCCATCATCATCTCGCCGTCCACCACCGCCACCCTGACCCCGGCGGTGGAGACCGCGTGCGAGAGCGGCGTCCCGGTCATCGTGTTCGACCGCGGCGTCAACAGCGACTGCATGGTCACGTTCATCCACCCGATCGGCGGCTACGCCTTCGGCGCCGACGCCGCCGAGTTCCTGGTGGAGAACCTGGAGCCGGGCTCGACGGTGCTGGCGCTGCGCATCCTGCCGGGTGTGGACGTGCTGGAGCACCGCTGGGCGGCCGCCCAGCAGATCTTCGGCGCCAGCGACCTGGAGGTGCTCGGCTTCGAGTTCACCGGGGGCGACGGAGCCCAGATCAAGGACCTGGTCTCCCAGCACCTCCAGCGCGGCGAGGTCGACGGCATCTGGATGGACGCCGGCGACGGCGCCGTGGCCGCCCTGGAGGCGTTCGAGGACGCCGGCCAGCCCTACCCGGTGATCTCCGGCGAGGACGAGCTGAGCTTCATGCGCAAGTGGGACGCCGAGGGGCTGACCGCGATCGCGCCGGTGTACTCGAACTTCCAGTGGCGCACCCCGGTGCTGGCCGCGGCGATGATCTTCGAGGGCGAGGAGGTCCCGGCCGAGTGGATCCTGCCGCAGGAGCCCATCAGCCAGGGGGAGCTCCAGGACTTCCTGGACCGCAACGCCGACATGCCGTCGCTGCACTACGCCAAGTTCGGCGGGGAGGACCTGCCCGGGTTCCCCGAGGCCTGGACCGACCGGTAGGAGGAGGGGCGGATGCGCGCGCTGGGGGTCAACACCTGGGTGTGGACGTCACCGCTGACCGGGGCCGATCTGGAAGTGATCGCCCCCCGGGTGGCGGCGTGGGGGTTCGACGTGATCGAGCTGCCCGTGGAGGACGTCGGCGACTGGGACCCCGGCCGCGCACGGGACCTGGTGAGCGGGCTGGGTCTCGAACCCCGCGTCGTGCTGGTCATGGGCCCGGGTCGGGAGCTGGTCGCGACCGACCCGGGCACCCGGGGCAGGACACAGGACTACCTGCGCCGGGTCGTGGACGCGGCGGCGGCGGTCGGGTCGCCCGTCGCCGCCGGTCCCGCCTACGCGTCGGTGGGCCGCACCTGGCGGATCTCCCCCGCCGAACGTGCGTCCCTGGTGGCGGAGCTGACCGAGGCGCTGGCCCCGGTCGTGGAGCACGCCGCGCAGGCGGGCGTCCGGCTGGCGGTGGAGCCCCTCAACCGGTACGAGACCAGCGTCCTCAACACCGTCGACCAGGGCCTGGAGCTGCTCGCCGACCTGCCGTCGGAGCACTGCGGCCTGGCCCTGGACGTGTACCACATGAACATCGAGGAGCAGGACGTCCCGGCGGCGGTCCTGCGCGCGGGCGACCGGGTCGCCCACGTGCAGGTCTGCGCCAACGACCGGGGCGCCCCCGGCGCCGACCACCTGGACTGGTCCGGGATCGTCGACGCACTGGACACGATCCGTTACCGAGGACCCCTGGTCATCGAATCCTTCACCGCGGAGAATGCCACCATCGCCACCGCGGCCTCCATCTGGCGGCCGCTGGCGGCGACCCAGGACGCGATCGCCGTCGACGGGCTGGCGTTCCTGCGGTCCCTGGACCGCACCGACCGCAACGCACGGGAAGGAGCCGCCGTGGACTGAACCTCCCGCCGATGAGGCGGCCATCCCCGCTTTCCGAACGCGATAGCAGGACCCCCGACGACCCTCCCGCCCCCGGGACGGGTCGCACCCTGCCGTCGGCGCCGGCACGCCGCACGGACTCATCGACACCCGCACCCCCCAGGTGAGGTTCCTCCATGCTCACAAGACCCTTGAGAACGTTGGGGACGATGGCGGCGACGATCGCCCTGGCCCTGGGCCTGACGGCCCCGGTCGCCCAGGCCGACACCGACCCCGCGCCCGACGACACGTTCCGCGCGCTGATCTTCTCCAAGACGGCGGGCTTCCGACACGACTCCATCCCGCACGGCGTCGCCCTCATCGAGGCGCTCGCCGACGAGCACGGCTTCGAGACCGAGCACACCGAGGACTCCTCGGTGTTCAACCCCCAGGACCTCGCGGAGTTCGACGCCGTCGTCTGGCTGTCGACCACCGGCGACGTCCTCAACGCCGACGAACAGGCCGCCTTCGAGGGCTACATCCAGGGCGGCGGCGGCTTCGTCGGCGTCCACGCCGCCTCCGACACCCACTACACGTGGGACTGGTACGGCGAGCTGGTCGGCGCGTACTTCGCCAGCCACCCGCCGGGCACCCAGGACGCCCGGGTGATGGTGAACGACCGCGCCCACCCCTCCACCGCCCACCTGCCGTCCTCGTGGGTGCGCAACGACGAGTGGTACGACTTCGACGCCTCCCCGCGCGGCGACGTCCACGTGCTGGCCGGCCTGGACGAGGCCTCCTACGCCGACCAGGTCGAACCCGGCGGGCAGATGGGCTGGGACCACCCCATCGCCTGGTGCCAGGTGTACGACGGCGGCCGGTCCTGGTACACGGCCGGCGGGCACACGATCGGCTCCTACTCCGAGGCGGACTTCTCCCAGCACCTGCTGGGCGGCCTGCGCTGGGCCGCCGGCGACGTCACGGGCGACTGCGGCGCGACGGTGTGGGACAACTTCGACAAGGTGACCCTCGCCCAGGGCGAGCAGGCCGTGGGCGAGCCCATGGGCATGGCGGTGCTGCCGGACGGCCGGGTGCTGCTCAGCGCCCGCGACGGCACGGTGCGGCTGTGGTCGCCGGACACCTTCTCCACCGAGGTCATCGCCACGGTCCCGGTCTACTCCCACGACGAGGACGGGCTCCAGGGGATCGCCCTGGACCCGGACTTCGAGGAGAACGGGTGGGTGTACGCCTACTACGCGCCCGTCGACCCGGGCGTCCCGGCCGGTGAGGCGCCCGCGACGGGCTCCCCCGAGGACTTCGAGCCCTACGAATCGCACAACAACCTGTCGCGGTTCCGGTTCACGGACGGGGAGTCCCCCGCCCTGGACCTGGCGAGCGAGCAGGTGATCCTGGAGGTGGGCACCGACCGGGGCATGTGCTGCCACGTGGGCGGCGACATCGACTTCGGCCCGGACGGGAGCCTGTACCTGTCCACCGGCGACGACACCAGCGCGTTCGGCTCCGACGGGTACGCGCCCATCGACGAGCGGGCCGGCCGCAACCCGTCCTTCGACGCCCAGCGCAGCTCCGGCAACACCAACGACCTGCGCGGCAAGCTGCTGCGCATCCTCGTGAACGAGGACGGGAGCTACGACGTCCCCGAGGGGAACCTGTTCGAGCCCGGGACGGAGGGCACCCGGCCGGAGATCTACGCCATGGGCCTGCGCAACCCGTTCCGGTTCTCCGTCGACCAGGAGGACGGCAGCGTCTACCTGGGCGACTACGGGCCCGACGCGCCCGCGCCCAACCCCGACCGGGGTCCGGAGAACACCGTCACCTGGCACCACATCACCGACGCGGTCAACATCGGCTGGCCCTACTGCATCGGGAACAACTCCGCCTACATCGACTACGACTTCGGCAGCGGCACCTCGGGCGACCCGTTCGACTGCGCCGCCCCGGTCAACGACTCACCCAACAACACCGGCCTGACCGAGCTGCCGCCGGTCACCCCGGCCGCGATCTGGTACGGCTACGCGCAGTCGGAGACCTTCCCCCACCTGGGGTCGGGCAGCGGCTCGCCGATGGGCGGCCCCGCCTACCACTTCGACCCGGAGCTGGAGTCCGACACCAAGTGGCCCGAGTACTACGACGGGGTCCCGCTCCTCTACGAGTGGGGACGCCAGTGGGTCAAGCAGGTCCACCTGGGCGACGACGGCGGGGTCTCCGACATCACCGAGACGATCCCCGACATCGACCTGGTCAACCCCATGGACATGGAGTTCGGCCCCGACGGCTCGCTGTACGTGCTGGAGTACGGCTCCGGCTGGTTCGGCGGCTCGGAGGACTCGGCACTGGCGCGCATCGACTACTCCGGCGCCGACACCCCCACGGCCCGGATCTCGACGAACACCACGTCCGGCCCGGTGCCGCTCACGGTCGAGTTCTCCGGCTCGGGCTCCTCCCACCCGGGCGGGCTGCCGCTCACCTACGAGTGGGCGTTCGGTGACGGGGCCACCTCCACCGAGACCGACCCCGTCCACACCTACACCGAGCCCGGCCGGTACACGGCGGCGCTCACGGTGACCGACCCCGAGGGCCGCACCGGCACCGCCACCGTGGCGGTGACCGCGGGCAACAGCGCGCCCGAGGTGGTGTTCGAGACGCCGCCGGACGGGTCGTTCTTCACCTGGGGCGAGAGCGTGCCCTTCACGGTGGACGTCACCGACGCCGAGGACGGCACCATCGGCGACGGCATCGACTGCGAGGACGTCACCGTCACCGCCTCCCTGGGGCACGACGTCCACGCCCACCCCTGGACCACCTACGAGACCTGCGACGGAGCCAGCGCCACCCAGGCCGACGGCGGCCACGGCCCGGACATGAACATCTTCTGGGTGCTCGAAGCCTCCTACACCGACACCGGCGGGGACGGGGCTCCCGTCCTCAGCGGGAGCGACGGGGTCAAGCTCAACCCCACCCGGATGCAGGCGCAGTACTACACCTCCGCGTCGGGCGTCCAGACCGAGGCCACCACCGACCCCCAGGGCGGCCTGCGCAACATCGGCTGGATCGACGACGGCGACTGGGTCGCCTACGACCCCGTCCACCTGTCCGGGATCGAACGCCTGGACTTCCGGGTGGCGTCGGAGGGCGTCGGCGGGACCGTCACGGCCCGCGTCGACGGCCCCGACGGCCAGGTCGTGGGCACCGTGGACGTGGCGCCCACCGGCGGGTGGCAGGAGTGGACCACCGTGTCCATGCCGGTCACCGACCCCGGGCACACGTTCGCGCTGTACCTGACGTTCACCAGCGCCGACCCGAACAACCCGAACGGGCTGTTCAACATCAACTTCTTCGACGCGGTCGGAGAGGGCCCGGGCGGGGAGGTCGGCCCGCAGGTGGCGCTGACCAGCCCGCGGGACGGTGACGCGTTCGAGGCCGGCGAGGCGGTGCCGCTGGCCGCCGAGGTGACCGGCGGCTCCGCCGACGGCATCGACCGGGTCGACTTCCTGGCCGGGGACGAGGTCGTGGCGACCGCCACCGAGGCACCCTACGAGGCGTCCTGGACCGACGCCCCCGAGGGGGAGCACACGGTCCGGGCGGTGGCCACCGACGCCGTCGGGATCACCGGCTCCTCGGCCGCCGCGCACATCACCGTGGGCGGCGGGACCGGACCGGAGTGCACGGCGCCCGAGGTCGAGGACGGGTACCGCGCCCTGTGGGACGGGTCCACCCTGGACGGCTGGTCCATGGCCGGGCCCGGCGGCTTCGAGGTCGTCGCCGACCCCGACGGGGACGGCTGCGCCCTGGAGAGCAGCGGCGGCATGGGGCTGCTGTGGCACGAGGACGCCCTGGGCTCCTACCGGTTGAAGGTCGACTTCCTCACCCCCCGGGAGAACGACAACTCCGGGGTGTTCGTCGGGTTCCCCGACCCCGGTGACGACCCGTGGGTGGCCGTCGACGAGGGCTACGAGATCCAGATCGACCCGTTCGGGGCGCCCAGCGGCGACCCGCTCACGCAGACGGGCGCGGTCTACGGGTTCCAGGCCGCGAGCGCCCACCCGGCGGTCGTCGGCGAGTGGAACACGCTGGAGATCGAGGTGGACGACCCGGTGATCCGCGTGTGGGTCAACGGGGAGCAGGTCAACGAGTTCGAGAGCACCGACCCCGCCCGGGACCTGTCCTCGGGGTACGTCGGACTCCAGAACCACGGCGACGCCGACCGGGTCCTGCTGCGCGACGTGCGGGTGCGGGACCTGGAGCCGGTCGAGCCGATCTCCTTCGCCGGAGCCCGCGAGGCCATCGCGGACCTGGCCGGGGAGGGGCTGCTCACCCTCTCCGAGGAGAGGCGCCTGCTCCCGCAGGTGGAGCTGGCCGAGCACAACCACGGGGTCGGCCGCGCCGACCAGGCGCGGCGGTCCGTGGACCGCTTCGTCGAAGAGGCCGAGAAGATCGCCGACCCCGACGGACGCGAGGAGGTGCTGGCCCTGGCCGCGCGGCTGCGGGCCTTCCTGCGCAACGACTGACCGAACGAACGACTGAACGACTGGACTGACGAACGACCCCGCGGGCGGGGCGGCACACCCCGCCCGCACCTTCTCGCGGTGGGCGCCGGCCGGAGGGCGCGCACCGCGACGACCCGGTTTCCGTACCACACAACGACGAGAAGGAGGTGTCACGGTGACCACCGAACAGCGGGACAGGACCCCCGCGGACGAGACGCAGGAGACGATGGCGACATCGCCCCTCACCTGGTGGCTGACCGTCGGCTCGGTCGTGGTGGTGGGCGCCGTCGTCGCCGCGGTGATCTTCCTGTTCCCCGGCGGCGACGGCACCGTCACGCCCGACCCCGCACGGGTCGCCGAGCTGGAGGCGTCGGCGCAAGCGCGCGACGCCGAGCTGGTCGGCGCCCTCATCGACGACACGCGCACCGCCCACGCGGCCCTGGTGCCCGTGCTGACCGACATGGAGGAGTGGCTGCCCACCGACGGGTCGCACCCGTCGCTGGACATGGCCCAGGCCTCCGACGTCCACACCTGGCGCACCGAGATCGGCGCCGCCATCGACCTGTACGCCGAGTCCCCGGGCGGGAGCACCGCCCACAACGTCGCGCACGCGGGCTTCGGCTCCGCGCTCGGCGTCCTGCGCCTGTCCGTGGAGACCTACTCCAAGGCGGCCCTCACCGAGGACGAGGACCTGCGCATGGACATGCTCCACCTGGCCATGGACCTGCGCACCGAGGCGGTGCGCGCGTGGTCGGTGGCCGCCACCCAGCTCGACCAGGTCGGGGTGGACACCGGGCACGGCCACGTCCACCTGTACCTGCCCGCGGATCCGGGTTCGGGTGCGCTGGCCGCCGACGGCGCCGAGGAAGGAGAGGGCGCCGCCTCGCCGGGCGGGCACGACGACCACTGACCGCGGACGAACGCCGACCGCGGACGACCGACCACAACAGACACGGTCCCGCCGGTGTGCCGGCACCGGCGGGACCGTCCACCATCCTCCCGGCTCACGCGACGCGCGCCAAGGGCGCGACGAAGAAAGGTCCGATCATGACACGACCAGTCACCCTCTTCACCGGGCAGTGGGCCGACCTGCCCTTCGAGGAGATCTGCTCCCTGGCGTCCTCCTGGGGCTACGACGGGCTGGAGCTCGCCTGCTGGGGCGATCACCTCGACGTCACCCGGGCCGCCGTCGACGACGACTACGTGCGCGACCGCCTGGACACCCTCAAGCGGCACGGGCTGGGGCTGTGGGCGATCTCCAACCACCTGCTCGGCCAGGCGGTCTGCGACGACCCCATCGACCAGCGGCACAAGGACATCCTGCCGTCCCGGGTGTGGGGCGACGGCGAGCCCGAGGGCGTGCGGCGGCGCGCGGCCGAGGAGATGAAGACGACCGCGCGGGCCGCGGCCCGGCTCGGGGTGTCCACGGTGGTGGGCTTCACCGGGTCGGCGATCTGGAAGTACGTGGCGATGTTCCCGCCGGTGGGCGAGGACGTCATCGCGGCCGGGTACCGGGACTTCGCCGACCGGTGGAACCCCATCCTGGACGTGTTCGACGAGGTGGGGGTGCGGTTCGCGCACGAGGTGCACCCCTCCGAGATCGCCTACGACTACTGGTCGACGCAGGCGGCGCTGGAGGCGGTGGGCCACCGGGAGGCGTTCGGCCTGAACTGGGACCCCAGCCACATGGTGTGGCAGGACATCGACCCGGCGGGGTTCCTGTGGGACTTCCGGGACCGGATCTACCACGTGGACTGCAAGGACACCCGCAGGCGGACCGGCAACGGCCGCAACGGGCGGCTGGGCTCCCACCTGCCCTGGGGCGACCCGCGGCGCGGCTGGGACTTCGTGTCCACCGGCCACGGCGACGTGCCCTGGGAGGACTGCTTCCGGGTCCTGAACTCCATCGGCTACACCGGGCCGATCTCGGTGGAGTGGGAGGACGCGGGGATGGACCGGCTGGTCGGCGCGGCCGAGGCGGTGGAGTTCGTCCGCTCCCACGCCTACGACCCGCCGCAGGCGTCGTTCGACGCGGCGTTCGGCTCCGACTGACGCCCCGTCCGGCCGTCCGGCCGCGGATCACATCATGGGGGCGATGACCACCCGGTATCCGCGGCCGTCGGCCACGACGTCGCGCCGGAAGTCGTTGACCCGGTTGACCGAGTCCTGGACGGCCCGGCCGCTGAACGCCGCCGGGTCGGCGGCGGGCAGGCGGCCCAGGACGGCGCGGACGGCCTCGTCGACGGACAGCACCGTCTCCCGGTGCTCCGGGACGATGCGCGCGTCGTCGAGGCGGCTGATGGCGATCCGGAACATGGCCGGTTCTCCTCGGGCGTGGGGGCGGCTGTGGGAGAGCGGGGTCTGCCGCCATTGTCCCCCATCACCACCCCCTCGCGTTCCCGTGCCGGGATCAGACCTCCAGGGTCTCCTCGATGCCCTTGAGGCCGTGCCGGGCCAGGGCGAGGTTGCCCCGGGAGCGGTCCAGGGCCAGGTAGAGGAACAGCCCCTGGCCCTTGCGGCTGGTGAGCGGGCGGATGATGTGGTACTGCCCGGACAGCGTGATGAGGATGTCCTCGATGGCGTCGTTGAGGCCGAGCTGGTCCATGGTGCGCATCTTGGCGCGGACCACCTCGGTGTTTCCCGCGGCCGCGACGGTGAGGTCGAGCGAGTTGGTGGAGGCGAGGGTGCCCAGCGCCATCCCGCTGCTGTAGTCGACGACGGCGGCGCCCACGGCCCCGTCGATCTGCATCATCTCTTTGAGCCCGGCTTCGATGTTCGGCATGTCCTTCTCTCTCCTTTGGATGGTTCGGCGTGCCTGCCCCCGCTTGGTGATCCAGCGGCGCAGCCCGTGGACCGCGCGGCGCGGGGAGGAGCCACCGGTCACGCGGTCACCGCCCGGTCGGGGCGGTCGGTGGACAGGGTGCGCAGTGCGCCCAGGACGCGTTCCAGGACGCCGCGGTCCACGGGGACGGCGGTCCGGGGACGGGGGACGGCCCCCCGGCCCGGCAGCGGGGGCCGGTCCCGGTCGCGGCGGGGTACGGGCGCCCGCGCGGTGCGGGCGAGGTGGCGCAGGTGCCGCAGGGCGAGACCGAGGTTCCCCTCCGCCCGGGACACCCGCGCCCGCAGGCACAGGTCCCCGGCCCCGGCCAGGACGGCGGCCAGGACGTGGTGTCCGGCGTCGGAGACGACGACGTCCTCCATGTCCTGGGCGGCGCCCAGCGGCCCCGCGTGCATGGCCCGCAGGATCTCCACGGTGTCCTCGGGGCGGTCCTCGTCGCCGACGTGGACGAGCGTCCGCCCGCTCCGCCAGTCGACGAGGTGGACGCTGCGCACCCCGGGCGTCCGGAGCAGGTCCCTCATCTGTCGGTCGATCGCGCGCACATCGGTCCTTTGCGAAGACGGGGGTCGGACGGCCCGCGGAGGACGGGAGCCGCGGGCCGCCCCGGTACGGACAGAACACGACGATAGGCGGACTCGGACCGTTTCGCTGGCTTTTCCGAGATTTATTGCGTTATGCCTGACAGGAGAGCCGAGTCGGCAATGCCGACCCGGAAAGGATCGTGCATGGAAGGCCCGGTAAAAACGGCGATCGCCCGTAATGGTACGGGCGATCGCCTTTATCGTCGTATGGGTTCTTCGGGACCTACGATCCGGGTCAGAGCCAGTCGACCCCGTACCCCTGGAGGTCGTAGCGGGCGGCGACGACGTCCAGCTTCCCGGCCGCGACGAAGGGCGCGAGCTCCTCGTCCTCGCGCAGCCGGTCCGCGATGTGCGCGGCGTTGGCGCGCACGCAGTCGTCGACGAAGTCCTCGCCCTCGTCGGGGGTGGACTCGACGACCTCAAGGATCTGCTCCACGAGGTAGCCGACGTGGCCGTGCGGGAGCTCTCCGGTGCGGTGGGCGTCCACCGCGGCGCTCACCGCGCCGCAGGCGGAGTGGCCCAGGACGACGATGAGCGGAACCTCCAGATGCTCGACGGCGTAGGAGATACTGCCGAGTACGGAGGAGTCCAGGACCTCGCCCGCGGAGCGGACGGTGAACAGGTCGCCCAGGCCCCGGTCGAAGACCAGTTCCGGGGCGACGCGGGAGTCGGCGCAGCCGAGGATGAGCGCGAAGGGGTTCTGTCCCTGCGCGACCTCGATCCGGCGGTTGCGCCCCTCGTTGGGGTGGCGGGAGGCGAACCGGCGCCAGCGCCGGTTGCCCTCCTTGAGCAGTCGCAGCGCCTCGTGGCGGTCCCCCTCGAACGGGAGTCCGGGCGAGGCCCAGACCGGGGCGGGAGCCGCGACGGCCAGGGCGGCTCCGGCGCCACCGAGAAGGGAGGCACGCAGGGCGTGACGACGTGAAATGGCCATGGGGAGTCTCGTTCTTCTTCGTTTCGAGGCGGGTCGCGCCTCCTGGCAAACAAAGCGAACAAAAACTACGCTCCTCCCAAAAAGGACACAAGTCACTTAACGGGTTCTTAGCGCTCCCCCCACACCCGCACCGCCCTCACCTCTACCAACGCCCCTGGATACGCCGTAGACTCCCTACCGACCGATCGTTCAGTATGAGGTGGATTCGACAACCGTGCCCCGAACCAGCCCCGGCGAGTCCGCGCCCCCGCGCTCCGCACGACGCCGCTCCGGACGCCCCGGACACGATGCCGACTCCGTCCTGCACGTGGCGGCCCGCGTCTTCAACGAACGCGGCTACGACGGGACCAGCATGGAGGACCTGGCGCGCGCCCTGGGCGTCACCAAGTCCGCGATCTACCACCACGTCTCCAGCAAGACCGAGCTGCTGCGCCGCTCGCTCGACCTGGCCATGGACGCCCTGTTCGCGGTCACCCGCGAGGAGGCCTCGACCGCCGGCCCGGCCGTGGACCGGCTCGACCACGTCCTGCGCGGCAGCGTCCGGGTGCTGGTGGAGCTGCTCCCGCACGTCACGCTGCTGCTGCGGGTGCGCGGCAACACCGAGGTGGAGAAGCACGCCCTGGAGCGTCGGCGCGAGTTCGACCACCTGATCGCCGACCTGGTCCGCGAGGGCATCGTCGACGGGGACATCCGCGACGACGTCGACCCGGCGGTGGCCGCCCGGCTGCTGTTCGGCATGGTCAACTCGATCGTGGAGTGGTACAAGCCCGACCGCGGGCTGTCGGCCGAGGAGATCGCGGACACCCTCGCCACCGTCGCCTTCCAGGGGCTGCGCCGTCCCCCGCACCCCGCCTGAACTGGGCATAGGTGATGTCGGACACACAGGTCACGGTCACCGTCGGTCACATGTCCACCGGGGCCGGGCGTCCACCCGAGACGAAGGTCCCGAAAGCAAGACCGTGTAATCTTCTGCGGTTTTCTTTCCCATATGTGCTTTCTATGATTTTTTCAGTCAGGAAATCGCACAGTCGGGACGGAAGAGCATGGTCGACCACTTCACCTACGGTCCGTGGACTCCGGGGATCGCTTACGCGGTGTCGGTCATCGGTTCCTTCATCGGCCTGATGGCGGCCACCCGGGCGCGCGCCGCCGCCGGCCGCCTCGTCCGGATGCAGTGGCTGGCCGTGAGCGCGGTCTGCCTGGGCGGCACCGCCGTGTGGTCCATGCACTTCATCGCCATGATGGGCTTCCGCGTCTCGGGCGCCCCCATCCGCTACGACACCGCGCTGACCCTGGCCAGCGGCATCACCGCCGTCCTGGTCATGGGCGTTGCGCTGTACCTGACCATCCGCCGCGGGACCACCGGCTGGCTGCTGCTCAGCGGTGCCATCGCCGGGTCCGGGATCGTCGCCATGCACTACATGGGCATGGCCTCGATGAACCTGCACGGCGAGCTGCACCACGACCCGGTGTTCGTGGTCGCCGCGACGGCGATCGCCCTGGCCGCGGCCACCGCCGCCCTGTGGTTCGCACAGCGCGTCGCGGGCCTGCCCGCCATCACCCTGGCCTCGCTGCTCATGGGCGTCGCCGTCTCCTGCATGCACTACACCGGCATGTTCGGGATCAGCGCCACCGTGAGCGCCGAGCACCACACCTCCTCCCCGGACGGGGCCACCTCCTCGGAGCTGCTGCTGCCGCTCGTGGTGGGCCTGTTCGTCCTGCTGCTCGTGTGCAGCCTCTTCCTCATGCTGGGCGTGGAGGACACGCCCCGGCGCCGGGAGGCGGAGCCCGCGCCGGCTCCGGAACAGGGGAATGCGGAAAGCGGAGAGTATTCTCCCCGTCACGTTTTCGACACCAATCGAACGCGCGACCGATAACCCGTATTCGGACATCGGGAGCACGGGGCAGGAAAACTCCTCCCACCAGGCGAATTGACCAGATCGGGACAGGCCGGTTTCGTTTGGGCCCTGGTTTTCTGGGGTTTTCCTGCATAACATCCATAATCCGCGTCCAATGTGACGCAGGTCATGGAAAGTGGAGTCCCGTGCTCGACGATGTCTTCGGCCAGGACTGGCTGACCCCCGCCATCGCGTTCACCGTCTCGGTGATCGGATCCTTCCTCGGACTCTCCTTCGCCTACCGGGCCCGCCGCGCCATCGGGCTCGCCCGGTGGCACTGGACGGTGCTCGCCGCCCTGGCCCTGGGCGGTATGGCCGTGTGGTCCATGCATTTCATCGCCATGATGGGCTTCCGCCTCTCGGGCACCGCCATCCGCTACGACACGCTGCTCACCCTCGTGAGCGGCGGCACCGCCATCGTGGTCATGGGCGGCGCGCTCGCCCTGAGCATGCGCAACCGGAGCACCCCCGTGCTGCTGCTCAGCGGCCTGCTGCTGGGTGCGGGCGTGATCGCCATGCACCTCACCGGCATCGCCTCGATGAACGTCCACGGCGCGCTGCACCTGTCCGCCGGGTACACGGTCGTCTCCTGCGTGATCGCGCTCGTGGCGGCCACCGCCGCCCTGTGGTTCGCCACCCGGGTCACGGGGCTGGGCGCCAACGCCGGCGCCTCCGTGCTGATGGGCGTCGCCATCACGTCGATGCACTACACGGGGATGGCGGGGGTGCACCACGAGGCCCCCGACTTCACCCGCTACGGCGCCCCCGAGGGTTCCACCGTGCCCGACCTGATGCTGCCGATGATCGTGGTGCTCTTCGTGTTCCTGCTCATCTGCAGCCTCTTCCTCCTGCTGGGGGTCGAGGAGGAGCGCACCGACTACAGCCGCCGCCCCGAGCACGCCGCCGACGTCCCCCCGGACGACGAGGTGCGCCCCGGGGACGCCGGCTACAACCCGCGCCACGCCTCGGCGCCCCCCGTCCCGCCGCCGGCCCTGCCGGCGCCGGTCGAGCAGTACCGGCCGACCGACGACGTGTGGACGCGCCGCCGCTGACGGCCCGGGGAGGACCCCCGGCCGGAGAACCGGCGGCCGGAAAAGCGGCGGCCGGAAAAGCGGCGACCGGAAAAACCACTGGCCATCGCGGGCCCGCCGAGTGTAGGTTCGGCGGGTCCGCGTGCGAGTGCCGCGGAGCGAGACGGAGAGGAGGACGTGCCATGACTGTGACCGTCCTTGATCGTGCCCCCCACCTCCCGACGTTCCGCGAGCCCTGAGCGCACCCGACGACTCCCCGGGTGCCCGGCTCGCTTTCTTCCCGAAAGAAAGAGCCGTACCGTGAACACCCGTGTCACCGACACACCTTCATCTCCGCTGACCGCACCGGCCCACCCGCTGACCGCACTGGGCTGGAACCCGCGCGTCGCGACCGCCTTCGACTCCGTCGCCCACGGCTCGGAGCACCTCCTGGTGCCCGGGCGCGTGAGCGCCGCCCGCCGCGGCGGCTCGGTGGTCCGCACCCCCGAGGGTGAGGTCCCCGCCGACCACTCCCCGGCCGTCCTCAAGGACGCGCGGACCGACCCCACCCGGGCCCCGAGCACCGGCGACTGGGTCGCCGTGCGCCGCTCGGGCGACACCTGGCTGGTGGAGGCCGTGCTGGAGCGCTCCGGCACCCTCGTCCGCCAGGGCATCGCCAAGGACTCCTACGACCAGGTCCTCGCCGCCAACGTGGACCGCGTCCTGATCTGCGAGGCCGCCGACCAGGGACCCAACGTGGGCCGCCTGGAGCGGTTCCTCAGCCTGGTCTGGGCGGGCGGCGCCGAACCGGTCGTCGCCATCACCAAGGCCGAACTGGCCGGGGACCGGCTGCCCGAGGTCGTCGAACTCGTGCGCTCGGTCTCCCCCGGCATCGAGGTGCACGTGGTCAGCGCGCACACCGGCCAGGGGCTGGACGGCCTCGCCGAGCGCATGGCCCCGGGCTCCACCTGGGTGCTGCTGGGCACCTCCGGCGCGGGCAAGTCCAGCCTGATCAACGCCGTCGCCGGGCAGGATCTCATGGACACCGGCGAGATCCGCGGGGGCGACAAGCGGGGGCGGCACACCACCACCCACCGGCAGCTGCTGGTGCTGCCCGACGGGGCGATCGTCCTGGACATCCCCGGGGTGCGCCGCATCGACGTCCCCGGCGAGGCCGGGGGCGTGGACCGGACCTTCGCCGACGTCACCGACCTGGCCGGGCAGTGCCGGTTCCGGGACTGCGTCCACGAGAGCGAACCCGGATGCGCGGTCCGCGCCGCCATCGACGAGGGCGAGCTGGACCTGAACCGCCTGGAGCGCTGGAACCGGCTGCGCCGCGAGTCCGAGCGCAACCGGGCCCGGGGCGACGCACGGCTGCGCTCGGAGCAGACGCGCAAGTGGAAGGCCCTCACCAAGGAGGGCCGCGAGCGCGGCAGGCTCAAGCGCGGCGGCCGCTGAGAAACGGGCGACGG
>NZ_JBJJBV010000096.1:0-21668 GCF_045446735.1 Nocardiopsis protaetiae | reverse complement strand
CGAGGGGTGCAGACCACCTAGCCGTGCGGCAGTGGACCGCACGCATCACATCAGGAGCAGACGTGATTCAGCAGGAGTCGCGACTCAAGGTCGCCGACAACACGGGTGCGAAGGAAATTCTCACCATCCGTGTTCTCGGTGGCTCGGGTCGGCGCTACGCCGGGATCGGCGACACGATCGTCGCCACGGTGAAGGACGCCCTGCCTGGCGCTGGAGTCAAGAAGGGCGACGTCGTCAAGGCCGTTGTCGTGCGCACCGTCAAGGAGCGCCGCCGGCCCGACGGCTCCTACATCCGCTTCGATGAGAACGCTGCCGTGCTCATCAAGGACGGTGGGGACCCGCGAGGCACCCGTATCTTCGGCCCGGTGGGCCGCGAGCTGCGGGACAAGAAGTACATGCGCATCATTTCGCTTGCGCCGGAGGTGCTGTAGGCGATGAAGATCAAATCTGGCGACGAGGTCATCGTCATCGCCGGCAAGGACAAGGGTGCCACGGGCAAGGTCGTCAAGGCCCTGCCCAAGGAGGACCGTGTCGTCGTCGAGGGCGTCAACCTGGTCAAGAAGCACAGGAAGGCCAACCCGGCGGGCGGCCAGCAGGGCGAGGTCGTCACCAAGGAGGCCCCGATCCACGTGAGCAACGTCGCGCTCGTGGAAGACGGTAAGGCCGCCCGGGTGGGCTACCGCTTCGAGGAAGACGGAACCAAGGTTCGGGTCTCCCGCCGCACCGGTAAGGACATCTGATGACGGTTACCAACGACATCACGGCCCCGCCGATGCCGCGGCTCAAGGAGAAGTACCGGAACGAGATCGTTCCGGCCCTCAAGGACGAGCACGGCATCGCCAACATCATGCAGGTCCCCGGTCTGACGAAGATCGTGGTCAACATGGGTGTGGGCGAGGCGGCGCGTGACGCGAAGCTCATCCAGGGCGCGATCGCCGACCTGTCGGCGATCACCGGGCAGAAGCCGCGGATCAACCGGGCGAAGAACTCCATCGCGCAGTTCAAGCTGCGCGAGGGCCAGCCGATCGGCGCCAGCGTCACGCTGCGCGGCGACCGGATGTGGGAGTTCCTCGACCGGCTGCTCTCCCTGGCGCTGCCCCGTATCCGGGACTTCCGCGGCCTTTCCCCGAAGCAGTTCGACGGGAACGGCAACTACACCTTCGGGCTGACCGAGCAGGTCATGTTCCACGAGGTGGACCCGGACAAGGTCGACCGCGTGCGTGGGATGGACATCACCGTCGTCACCAGCGCGATCAACGACGACCAGGGCCGCAGCCTGCTCAAGCGGCTCGGTTTCCCGTTCAAGGAAGCCTGAGGGGTAAGCACACATGGCTAAGAAGGCTCTGATCGCCAAGGCGCAGCGGAAGCCGAAGTTCGGTGTTCGCGCGTATACTCGATGCTCGCGGTGCGGTCGCCCGCGCGCCGTCTTCCGGAAGTTCGGCCTGTGCCGTATCTGCTTCCGCGAGATGGCCCACCGGGGCGAGCTGCCCGGTATCACCAAGTCGAGCTGGTAGTCCCCGGCGGGGCCGACCCGCGCCTGTCCCCCCGGACGGTGTGCGCGGAGGTCGGCCCCACCGAGGCGCCGCACGGCGTCCTATAGAAGTGTCCGCCCCCTCACGGGTGCGCGGAACGGCATGATCTCAACCAATCAGGGCACGGCAGTCCCGGGAGGGACGGCGGTGCCCACGACCACGCCGAAGGTCCGGTCGTGCTTCCCCGCGGGAATCCGCGGGGAACGGGTTCTGGAAAGACCCGCACACGGACACCGCGGTGAGGAAGGGCCAGTCGGCCATGACAATGACCGACCCGATCGCAGACATGCTGACGCGTCTGCGTAACGCGAATTCGGCTTACCACGACACCGTGGCGATGCCGTATTCCAAGATCAAGGCGCACATCGCCGAGATCCTCCAGCAGCAGGGCTTCATTCAGGGCTGGCGGACCGAGGAGGCCCAGGTGGGCAAGAGCCTCGTCCTGGACCTGAAGTACGGCCCCACCCGGGAGCGTTCGATCGCGGGCATCCGCCGGGTCTCCAAGCCCGGTCTGCGGGTGTACGCCAAGAAGGAGAACCTGCCCCGGGTCCTCGGTGGACTCGGTGTGGCGATCATTTCGACGTCCGGTGGCCTGATGACGGACAAGCAGGCCAAGAAGAACGGCGTTGGCGGCGAAGTCCTCGCCTACGTCTGGTAACCAGGGAGAGATTGAAGCATGTCGCGTATCGGTCGACTGCCGATCTCGGCCCCCAAGGGCGTCGAAGTCACGATTAACGGGCAAGACGTCACTGTCAAGGGGCCGAAGGGCGAACTCAAGCACACCGTCGCCGAGCCGATCACCGTGGGGAAGGACGCCGAGGGCGTCGTCACGGTGTCCCGCCCGGACGACAAGCCGGAGAACCGCTCGCTGCACGGGCTGACCCGTGCACTGCTGGCGAACCTGGTCGAGGGCGTTTCCAAGGGCTACGCCAAGACCCTGGAGATCCACGGCGTCGGTTACCGCGTCCAGGCCCGCGGCTCCAACCTGGAGTTCTCGCTGGGCTTCAGCCACCCCGTCGTGGTGGAGCCGCCGGAGGGCATCACCTTCCGCGTGGAGAAGCCGACCGTCCTCCACGTCGAGGGCATCGACAAGCAGCTCGTGGGTCAGGTCGCGGCGAACATCCGCAGTCTGCGCAAGCCCGACCCGTACAAGGCCAAGGGCGTGCGGTACAAGGGTGAGCACATCCGCCGCAAGGCCGGAAAGGCTGGTAAGTAGGCATGGGTATCACCGTGGCCCGCAAGCGGACCGCCAAGCGCGCCACCTCGCGTGCGCGCCGCCAGTTCCGCGTCCGGAAGAAGATCTTCGGCACCGCCGAGCGTCCGCGCCTGGCCGTGTTCCGTTCCTCCAAGCACATCGTCGCTCAGGTCATCGACGACACCAAGGGTCACACCCTGGTCGCGGCCTCCAGCGTCGAGACCGACCTGCGTGCCTTCGAGGGCACCAAGTCGGACAAGTCCGAGCAGGTCGGTCGTCTGATCGCTGAGCGCGCCAAGGCCGCCGGCGTCACCACCGTGGTCTTCGACCGCGGCGGCTTCCAGTACGCCGGCCGGATCGCCAAGCTCGCCGACGCGGCGCGCGAGGGCGGGCTGGAGTTCTAGGCGTATGACCCCTGTAAAGGCTGAGAACAACCACGAGAAGAGGAACCACTGATGGCTGCAGCACCGCGGCGCGGCGCCGGTGGCGAGCGGCGTGATCGCCGTGACGATCGCCGCGGCGGCGCCGCAGACAAGGGTGTCTCCTACATCGAGAAGGTCGTGACCATCAACCGGGTCGCGAAGGTCGTCAAGGGCGGCCGTCGCTTCTCCTTCACCGCCCTGGTCGTCGTCGGCGACGGCAACGGCATGGTCGGTGTCGGTTACGGCAAGGCCAAGGAGGTCCCGGCCGCGATCGCCAAGGGTGTCGAGGAGGCGAAGAAGAACTTCTTCCGCGTCCCCCGCATCCAGGGCACGATCACGCACCGGGTCCAGGGTGAGGCCGCCGCCGGCGTCGTCCTGCTCCGTCCGGCCGCCCCGGGTACCGGTGTTATCGCCGGTGGCCCCGTGCGTGCCGTCCTGGAGTGCGCCGGTATCCACGACATCCTGAGCAAGTCGCTCGGGTCGTCCAACCCGCTGAACATCGTGCACGCCACGGTCGCCGCTCTCAAGGGGCTGAACCAGCCCGAGGAGATCGCCGCCCGTCGTGGCCTGCCGATCGAGGACGTCGCCCCGGCCGCCATGCTGCGCGCTCGTGCTGAGGCGAAGGCAGGAGCCTGACCATGGCCAAGCTCAAGATCACGCAGACCCGCTCCAAGATCGGCGGCAAGAAGAAGCAGCACGCTGCTCTCCAGTCGCTGGGCCTGGGCCGGATCGGCAAGTCCACCGTCCGTGAGGACCGTCCCGAGGTGCGTGGCCAGCTCACGATCGTCTCGCACCTGGTCACTGTCGAGGAGGTCGCGGAATGAGCGACTACAACCCCGACGAGCTGCTCAAGCTGCACCACCTGCGGCCTGCCCCGGGCGCCAACAAGGCCAAGATCCGCAAGGGTCGCGGCGAGGCGTCCAAGGGCAAGACCGCCGGTCGCGGCACCAAGGGCACCAAGGCTCGTAACACCGTCCGCCCCGGTTTCGAGGGTGGGCAGATGCCCCTCATCCGCCGGGTGCCGAAGCTCAAGGGCTTCAGCAACGCCAGGTTCAAGAAGACCTACCAGGTCGTCAACCTGGACAAGCTGAGCGAGCTGTTCCCGGAGGGCGGCGAGGTCACCGTGCAGTCGCTGGTGGCCAAGGGCGCCGTTCGCAAGAACGAGCTCGTGAAGGTGCTGGGCACCGGTGAGATCACCGTCGCCGTGCAGGTGAGCGTTGACGCGTTCTCCGCCTCGGCGAAGGAGAAGATCACCGCGGCCGGTGGCACCGTCACCGAGCTGTAGGGGTCCATCCCGCATGCGCATTCTGGGGCGCCCGCTCGGGCCGGTCGGAGGACGACCGGGCCGGCGGGCGCCCCGCGTGCTTGCGAGTGGTGATCGTTATGACCCACCAACTCAATAGCACGGTGATGGCTGTTACAGTGCCATCTGTTTGACCTCACCGCTTGACGTAGTGTGAGTACTTCCGAGCACCGGGCCACAAACCCGGGGCTGCCGTTCAACGACGATTCAGGATCGGCCGCGATGTCTGGAATCCGTTCCGCCGCCGAAGCCGCGCAGGAGGAGACGTGCTAGGTGCGTTCGTTCGGGCTTTCCGCACGCCCGACCTGCGTAACAAGTTGCTGTTCACACTGTTCATCCTGACGCTGTTCCGTCTGGGTTCGGTGATCCCCGCGCCGGGTATCAACTCGGCCGCGATCCGCGACCAGATGGAGATCATCACGGCGGGCGACCAGTCCGGTGTGTACGCGCTCGTCAACCTGTTCAGTGGTGGCGCCCTCCTGCAACTGGCGGTGTTCGCGCTCGGTGTGATGCCCTACATCACCGCGAGCATCATCATCAACCTGCTGACGGTGGTCATCCCCCGCCTCGAAGCCCTCAAGAAGGAGGGCCAGGCCGGGCAGAGCAAGATCACCCAGTACACCCGTTACCTCACTCTGATGCTCGCGGTCCTCCAGGCCACCAGCATCGTCGCCATGGCCCGGACGGGCGCCCTGTTCCAGGGGGCCATCCCGGTCAGCTCCTACATGCCGAACCAGGACATCCTCACCCTGGTCACCATCGTGTTCGTCATGACCGCCGGCACCTGCATCATCATGTGGTTCGGTGAGCTCATCACCGAGCGCGGCGTGGGCAACGGCATGTCGCTGCTGATCTTCACGCAGGTCGTGGCGATGTTCCCCGCCTCGATCATGGGCCTCTTCCAGGAGCGCTCGGTCTGGATCTTCACCATCATCTGCATCGCGGGCCTGGCCCTGATCGCGGCCGTGGTGTTCATGGAGCAGGCCCAGCGCCGCATCCCGGTCCAGTACGCCAAGCGCATGGTGGGCCGCCGGATGTACGGCGGCAGCTCGACCTACATCCCGCTCAAGGTGAACCAGGCGGGCATCATCCCCGTGATCTTCGCCTCCTCGCTGCTGTACCTCCCCCAGCTCCTGGTCGGCCTCCTGGGCCAGGACTCGGACAACCGCGTGGTGAACTTCATCTCCACGTACTTCCTCACCGGTTCACACCCCGTGTACATGGTGACCTTCTTCGTGATGATCGTCGGTTTCGCGTTCTTCTACGTCGCGATTACCTTCAACCCCACTGAGGTCGCCGACAACATGAAGAAGTACGGTGGGTTCATCCCGGGTATCCGACCAGGGCGTCCGACCGCCGAGTACCTCGACTACGTGCTCACTCGGCTGACGACTCCCGGCTCTCTGTACCTGGGTGTGATCGCTCTGCTTCCGATGGTCGCCCTGGGCGCCACCGGCGCCGGCATGAACTTCCCGTTCGGCGGTACGAGCATCCTGATCATGGTCGGTGTCGGGCTGGACACGGTGAAGCAGATCGAGAGTCACCTCCAGCAGAGGAACTACGAAGGTTTTCTGCGATAAATGCGCGCTGTATTGGTGGGGCCGCCTGGGGCCGGCAAAGGCACCCAGGCCCAGATCCTCGCGGCCGAGCTGTCCATCCCGAAGGTGTCCACCGGTGACATCTTCCGGGCCAACGTCAGCGGTGGCACGGAACTCGGCAAGAAGGCCAAGGAGTACATGGACCGGGGTGACCTCGTCCCCGACGAGGTCACCAACGCCATGGTCAAGGACCGGCTCGCCCAGGACGACGCGGCAGGGGGCTTCCTGCTCGACGGGTTCCCCCGCAACGTCCCCCAGGCCGAGACGCTCAAGGGCATGCTCCGCGCCCTGGACACCCGGCTGGACGTCGTCCTGGAACTGCGGGTCGACGAGGACGAGGTCGTGCGCCGGCTCTCGGGCCGCCGCTCCTGTCCGCAGTGCGGCCGGGTCTACCACGTCGAGTACGACGCCCCGAAGGCCGAGGGCCGCTGTGACGACGACGGTGCCGAGCTGTACCAGCGCGAGGACGACCGCGAGGAGACCATCCGCCACCGGCTGAAGGTCTACCGGGAGCAGACCGCCCCGCTCGTGGAGTACTACGAGAAGGAGGGCCTGCTGGCCACCATCGCCGCCACGGGCCCCGTGGCCGAGGTGACCGCCCGGGCCGTCGCCGCCATCGAGGACAAGGCCGGGGCCGGGTCCTGATGTTCGGCAAGGCGAACGGCGTGCAGATCAAGACGCCGGAGCAGATCGCCCTGATGAGGGCTGCGGGCCAGGTCGTGGCTCGCACCCTGGACACCCTCCGGGCCGCGGTGCGGCCCGGGGTGTCCACCCTCGACCTGGACGCGCTGGCGGAGAAGACCATCCGCGACGTCGGCGCGATCCCGTCGTTCAAGGGCTACCACGGGTTCCCCGGCTCCATCTGCTCGTCCGTCAACGAGGAGGTCGTCCACGGCATCCCCAGCGCCGAGCGGGTGCTGGCCGAGGGCGACATCATCTCCATCGACTGCGGGGCGATCCTCGACGGCTGGCACGGCGACTCGGCGATCACCGTCGCGGTCGGCGAGGTCCCCGACGAGGACCTGCGGATGATGGAGGTCTGCGAGGAGTCGATGTGGCGGGGCATCGCCGAGCTGCGGCCCGGCAAACGCCTGGGCGACATCGGCCACGCGATCGACCACTACATCTCCGGCCACGGCGGCTACGGCAACGTCCGCGAGTACGGCGGCCACGGCATCGGCACCGAGATGCACATGGACCCGCACGTCCTCAACCACGGGCGCCGGGGCAAGGGCCTCAAGCTCGTCGAGGGCATGTGCCTGGCCATCGAGCCGATGACCACCCTGGGCCACCACGACGTCCTCCAGCTGGACGACGGCTGGACGGTGGTCACCCGCGACGGCAGGCGTGCCGCTCACTTCGAGCACTCCGTCGCGATCACCGCGGAGGGCCCGCTCGTGCTCACCGCCCGCGAGTCGGACCGGGATAAGATTTCTCAGATGGGGTTCGTCCAGCCCACCTGGTAGGCCGGACCCGGCTCCCGCCACCGCGCGCGGGGGACGTCAGCACTCACGGAATGCGAGGTGCGCGCAGTGTCCGACCCGGTTCCGTCGACCCGAACGTCCGATGCCGACCGCGACCGTGTCGCGCAGCTGCTCCAGGAGCACTTCGCGCAGGGCCGCCTGGACCACGAGGAGTTCACCGAGCGCCTGGGCCGCGCCTACAAGGCGCGGACCGTGGACGAGCTCGACGTGGTCACCCACGACCTGCCCGAGCGCGACCTCGCCGAGGTCCGCGGCGCCGCCCCGCGCCGGGAGGAGGGGGCGGCCGCCCCGGTCCTGACCCTGCGCGACCCGGCGCTGATGGTGCCCTGGATGCTCTACGCCGGGGTCAACGTCCTGTGCTTCGTGATCTGGCTCATCCTGTTCCTCACCACGGACTACGACTACCCGTGGTTCCTCTGGGTCCTGGGGCCCTGGGGGATCGTCATGACCGTCGTCACCGTCGGCGTCCTGGCCTCCGGCCGCGGCGGCCGCCGCGACGAGGTCGAGGAGTAGTCCGCGAGGCGCCGGCGGGGTTCTGGAGGCCCGGAGCGGACGTCTTCGAGGAGAAGAACCGTCGGCCGCCAGGCCGCCCTTTGAGGGCGGTGGCGGGCGACGGGTGGGCGAGGACGGCCGCGTAGGGCCGAAGGTTCCCGCCTTCTAAGGGCGACGGGCGGGCGAAGCGGAGGCCCCAAGAGGCACAGCCTCCCGGGAAGAAGGGGGCCGGTCGGGGCGTTGTGACCCGGGGCGTGCGGGTCGCCGGTCCGGAGTGGTTGCGCCGAGGGGATAGACTGTCCATGCCCATACGCGGGCTGTTGGGTCAGTCTGCCTTCTTCGCACCACGTCCTTCCAGCGACGTACGCTCTTGCAGTTGGCCTGAACTTCCAGTGTCCTCGGCGTCGGCGACGCGGGTTACCCCGTCGTCGGTGCCTTCGCGTCATGTGAGGGGACACCGGGGTCGCGTCAGGGTTGTCATGATCGACCAATTGTTGAGCGAGGCGTGGAGGACATGGCCAAGAAAGACGGCGCCATCGAGATCGAGGGCTCCGTTGTCGAGTCCCTACCCAACGCGATGTTCAAGGTAGAGCTCGACAACGGGCACCAGGTCCTTGCCCACATCAGCGGCAAGATGCGGATGAACTACATCCGCATTCTCCCCGACGACCGCGTCGTCGTGGAGTTGAGCCCGTACGACCTCACGCGCGGGCGCATCGTTTACCGCTACAAGTAGACCGTCCGGGCCGCACGGCCGGACGGCTCCGAGTTCGGAGTCACCATGAAGGTCAAGCCGAGCGTCAAGAAGATCTGCGCGAAGTGCCGCGTGATCCGTCGCAACCGTCGGATCATGGTCATCTGCGCGGACCCGCGGCACAAGCAGCGCCAGGGTTAACCACCCCGGCCCGTCGGCCGCGGCTTCACGCCGCAGGACCCGGTCGGGGGAGGTCTTCCCCGGTACGGGACCGCAGTACACAACGAACAACCTGCTCCGATCTCCGGGCGCCGCGCCGAGCGGTGGGCCCGGGGAGAACCCTCGGTCGGAGGCCGGGGCCTCGTCGATTGGGCGACGAGAGGGTGGAGCGGGTCAGACCTCCGCGAAGGCATGGATGGAGTTTCGCCCACATGGCACGTATTGAAGGCGTCGACCTTCCCCGCGACAAGCGGGTGGAGATCGCTCTCACGTACATCTTCGGGATCGGCCGCACCCGCGCGCTCGAAACCCTGAAGGAAACCGGTGTCGACGGCAACACCCGCGTGTACCAGCTGTCCGAAGAGGACCTGGTCAAGCTGCGCGAGTGGATCGGCGCGAACTACCAGGTCGAGGGTGACCTGCGCCGCGAGGTGCAGGCCGACATCCGTCGCAAGATGGAGATCGGCAGCTACCAGGGCATCCGCCACCGCCGTGGCCTCCCGGTCCGCGGCCAGCGCACCCAGACCAACGCGCGCACCCGCAAGGGCAAGAAGAAGACCGTGGCCGGTAAGAAGAAGGCCGGTAAGAAGTAGTCCGCTCGGACCTTTCGACCGCGTCCGAGAACAACAACGGACCGATGATCTCTGGGAGTTTCGCTCATGCCGCCTAAGGGCCGTCAGGGTGCCGCGCGCAAGGTGCGCCGCAAGGAAAAGAAGAACATTGTCCACGGGCACGCTCACATCAAGAGCACGTTCAACAACACGATCGTGAGCATCACGGACCCGACCGGTGCCGTGATCTCGTGGGCCAGCTCCGGCCAGGTGGGCTTCAAGGGCTCGCGCAAGTCGACCCCCTACGCCGCGCAGATGGCCGCCGAGGCCGCCGCGCGCCGCGCTCAGGAGCACGGCGTCCGCAAGGTGGACGTCTTCGTGAAGGGTCCGGGCTCGGGCCGCGAGACCGCCATCCGCTCGCTGCAGGCGACCGGGCTGGAGGTCGGCTCGATCCAGGACGTCACCCCGGTGCCGCACAACGGCTGCCGTCCGCCCAAGCGCCGCCGGGTCTGATCCCGGCGCAGGCGCCCGCGGTCCTATCCACGCGGGCGCCCTGCCGCGCTTGACCCCGCGCCGGGCCCGGAGATGCTCCGGGACCGCGCGGGCCGGGTAGGAATCCGAGTGGGAGTAACGGGCACCTCGCCGGTGCCCGTCGGTGGCCGTCAAATAGCGGGCGGCCATGTTGAAGGGAAAAACGGACCATGCTGATCGCACAGCGTCCCACGCTGACCGAGGAGCCGCTCTCGGACCTGCGCTCGAAGTTCGTCATCGAGCCGCTGGAGCCGGGCTTCGGCTACACCATCGGAAACTCTCTGCGCAGGACCCTCCTGTCCTCCATCCCGGGTGCCGCCGTCACCAGCATCCGGATCGAGGGCGTCGAGCACGAGTTCACCACCGTGCCCGGTGTCAAGGAGGACGTCACGGAGATGATCCTCAACCTCAAGGGCCTGGTCGTCAGCTCCGAGCACGATGAGCCGGTGCTGATGTACCTGCGCAAGCAGGGCCCGGGTGTGGTGACCGCCGCGGACATCGCTCCGCCGGCCGGTGTCGAGGTGCACAACCCCGACCTGCACATCGCCACGCTCAACGGCAAGGGCAAGCTGGAGATGGAGCTGACGGTCGAGCGCGGCCGCGGCTACGTCTCGGCGACGCAGAACAAGCAGGCCGGCCAGGAGATCGGTCGGATCCCGATCGACTCCATCTACTCGCCGGTCCTGCGTGTGACCTACAAGGTCGAGGCCACCCGAGTCGAGCAGCGTACCGACTTCGACCGCCTGATCGTCGACATCGAGACCAAGCCCGCCATCCGTCCCCGCGACGCCGTGGCGAGCGCCGGTAAGACGCTGGTGGAGCTGTTCGGTCTGGCCCGCGAGCTCAACGTCGACGCCGAGGGCATCGACATGGGCCCGTCGCCGACGGACGCCGCCCTGGCGGCCGACCTGGCGCTGCCGATCGAGGACCTCAACCTCACGGTCCGTTCCTACAACTGCCTCAAGCGTGAGGGCATCCACAGCGTCGGCGAGCTGGTTGCCCGCTCCGAGCAGGACCTGTTGGACATCCGCAACTTCGGTGCCAAGTCCATCGACGAGGTGAAGCAGAAGCTCGTCGACATGGGCCTGTCGCTGAAGGACTCCCCGCCCGGATTCGACCCCGGCACCGCGGCCGACTCCTTCGGCTCCGATGACGACGAGGGCGAGTCCTTCGTCGAGACGGAGCAGTACTGACCTTCGTCGCCCCATGGTCCCCGGCCGAGTGCGGCCGTGGACCGCATCACTAGGAGAACGACACCATGCCCACGCCTACCAAGGGCGCCCGTCTGGGTTCCGGGCCCGCTCACGAGCGGCACATCCTGGCGAACCTCGCCACCTCGCTGTTCCAGCACGGCCGCATCCGCACCACGGAGGCCAAGGCCAAGCGCCTGCGCCCCTACGCCGAGAAGCTCATCACCCTCGGCAAGCGCGGTGACCTGCACGCCCGCCGCCAGGTGCTGACCAAGATCACGGACAAGTCCGTGGTGCACGAGCTCTTCACGGAGATCGGCCCGCGCTACGAGAACCGTCCCGGTGGCTACACCCGTATCACCAAGATCGGTCCGCGCAAGGGCGACAACGCCCCGATGGCGATCATCGAGCTGGTCGAGGCCCTGGCCGCCAAGCCGGCCGCCGCCGCTGCCCCGGCCGAGCCGGTCGAGGAGACCAAGGCCGAGGAGACCCCGGCCGAGGAGGCCAAGGCCGAGGAGACCGCGGAGGCCACCGAGGCCGCCGAGGCCCCGGCCGAGGAGAGCTCCGAGAGCAAGTAGGTCGGGTGTGAGGCACACGGGCGCATCCCGGGTGCACACCGACCGGACGAGTGCCCGATCCCGCTGGGGTCGGGCACTCGTGTTTTCCGAGGTGTCGATGGGACCGATGTGACTGACGAGATGGACGAGGTGCCGGAGCCGACGATCCGGATCCGGTTCGACGTGGCCTATGACGGCACGGACTTCTCCGGGTGGGCGGTGCAGCCCAACCGGCGCACCGTCCAGGGCGAGCTGGAGTCCGCCCTGGCCCGGGTGCTGCGCCTGCCCGCGGTGTCGCTGACCTGCGCCGGGCGCACCGACGCCGGGGTGCACGCCCGCGGCCAGGTGGCCCAGGCCGACGTGCCCACCGGGACGTGGGAGCGCGAGGGGGAGCGGGTGCTGCGCCGACTGGCCGGGGTGCTGCCGCCGGACGTGCGGGTGTCCGCCGCCCGGCCCGCGCCGCCCGGGTTCGACGCGCGCTTCTCGCCGCTGTTCCGCCGGTACCTGTACCGGGTGAGCGACGCGCCCTACGGGGTGGACCCGCTGCTGCGCCGGGACGTGCTGTGGCACAAGAACCCGCTGGACGTGGACCGCATGAACGCGGCCGCCGAGCGGCTGCGCGGGGAGCACGACTTCGCGGCGTTCTGCAAGAGGCGGGAGGGCGCCACGACCATCCGGGAGCTGCTGCGCCTGGAGTGGGAGCGGGTGGACGGCCACCTGCTGCACGGCACGATCCAGGCGGACGCGTTCTGCCACAACATGGTGCGCGCCCTGGTCGGCTGCCTGCTGGCGGTGGGCGACGGCCGCCGCGAGGTGGACTGGCCGGGCCGGGTGCTGGGCGCCGCGGTGCGGGACCCGGCCGTGCACGTGGTCGGCCCGCAGGGGCTGAGCCTGGAGGAGGTGCGCTACCCGGCCGACGAGGAGCTGGCGGCCCGTGCCACCGCCACCCGCCGCGTCCGCGAGCTGCCGTGTGCGGGACATTCGGCGTAGTGGCGAGGGCGCCCACGGGGTTCTGGAGGCCCGGAGGAGACGTCCGAGGAACGAGGATGTCGACGTAGGGCCACTGCACCACCTGAAACCCGATGAGGGCGGTGGTGGGCGACGGGCGGGAGGAGCGGAGGCCCGAAATAAGCACAGGGGAAGCACGAAGGGGACGTCCGGTCGGACGTCCCCTTCGGCGTTCTCGGCGGTGCGGGTCAGCCGCGGTCCTCGGACAGCCGGTCGTAGGCCTCCTCCAGGAAGCCCTCGCTGACCGGGGCCAGGGCCTCGGCGCCCTCGGCGGCCCCGTCGCTGTTGGTGGCCAGGGAGAAGAGCAGGTAGCGGCCCCACTGGCCGCCGCTGCCGTGGCCGCCGGCGTGGCCCAGGCGCTCGGCCGGGGAACCCTCCTCGCCGGGCAGTCCGGCGAACCACTGGGCGTCGTTGAGGTTCTGGGCGTCCAGGGCGGTGGTGGCGCTCTCGGAGTCGGCCATCGCGGCGATGCCGACGGTGATGGCCTGGCCCTCGTCCTCGCTCAGGTAGGAGGCGCGGATCAGCTGGCGGCAGCCGTTGTCGGCGAGCACGGTGCCGTAGTCGCCGTGGGCGCCGGAGGCACAGTCCTCGGTGTCGTCCACGGCGACCCTGGTGAACGAGCCCTGGCCGTCGACCTCCAGCGTCTCGGGGAAGACCGCGTCGGTGGACAGCGCCCCCGGGTCGTCCTCCTCGTTGGCGACGGTGGTGGCGTTGTCGCCGCCGGAGGAGGAGCCGCTCGGGCCGCCGCTGGCGAAGTAGAACGTCCCGCCGCCGACGAGCACGAGGGCGAGCGCGAACCCGCCGATCATCAGGGCCTTGCGGCGCTTGGCCCCCGAGTCGTCGTAGGGGGCGTAGTCGTCGTACCCGCCGTCGTAGTCGTCGTAGTCGTCGACCGCCCGGACGTCGAACTGGGCGGTGTCCGCCCCGGCGTCCTCGGGGACCTCGTCGCGGAACAGCGGCCGGTCGTCACCGCGGCCCGACGGGACGGCGGAGATCTGCTGGGTGGCGCCCATGGCGTCGGGCGGGAACACCGGCGCGGGCGGCGGCGGCCCCTGGGGCGGCGGCCCCATCGGGGCGCCCGGCATCGGCGGCTGGCCGCCGGTGGCGTACGGGGCCGGCGGCAGCTGACCCGGGCCGGGGCCCTGCGGCATGTGCTGGCCCGGGCCCTGGGGTCCGGGGCCCTGGGGACCCGGACCCGGCGGGCGCGGGGCCATGGAGGGCTGGCCGCCGGTCGGCGCGGCGTACGGCGCCTGTGGGAGCTGCGCCTGCGGATGCTGCGGCTGTTGGGGCTGCTGTGGCAGGGGGTGCCCCTGGGGGACGTGGGGCCCCGAGGGCTGCCCGCCCGGTCCCATCGGCGCGCCCGGGAGGTTCTGGACGCCGGGCAGCGGACCGCCCTGCGTGTGCGTGGGCGGCAGGGGGCCGCCCTGGGTCTGCGCGGGGGGGAGGGGCCCGCCCTGGGTCTGGGTGGGCGGCAGCGGCGCGCCGGGCGGGTTCTGCCCGGGGGGCGGGGGCGCGCCCTGGTACTGTCCGGTCGGCGGGGTTCCCGCGGGCCGGGTGTACGGGTTCTGCGGAGCCTGCGGGCCCGAGGGCATGCCGGGGGCGCCCGGGAGGCCCTGCGTCGGCGCCTGCGGCCCCTGCGGGCCGGAGGGGCTCTGGTGTCCCGGGTAGGCCTGGTGCGGCCCGCCGGGGGTGCTTGGGAAGCCCTGTGCCGGCGCCTGCGGCGGCTGCGGCCCGGAGGGCGCGCCGTACCCGGGGTGCGGCTGACCGGCCTGCGGCGGCTGTGGCGGCGCCTGCGGGCCGGAGGGGTACTGCTGATGGTGGGGGTGTGCGGGGGCGGGGGAGGAACCGAGCAGGTCTTGGCCGTCACCGGGCTCCGGCCCGTCGGGACCGTACTGCGGCGGGTTCGGATGGGTACTGATGGGAGTCTCCGGAGGCGTTGGGGATGGGACTTGACCAAAGCCCGTGTCCGCGGTGTTTCCGCTGGCGTGCCGGGGTGACGGGCATCTCGTCGGCGCCCGTCGTTCCGGGCGGAGACCGGCCTTTCGGTGCAAGGGTAGCCAACACCCGGGCGCGGAAAGGACGAAGCACTCCGCGCAACGGGCATAATGAAAGACGGAGAGGTCACGGATGTGACCCCGTGCCGGCGCTTTCCCCGCCGAGCGTGGTCCTGCCGGTCTGCCCCAACCGCTGGCTTTGACCTGCGCTACGGTGGCCAGTAGGATGTTTCGTCGTGCGTTTGAGTTGCCGTGGGTTCTGGATCGTTCATCGATTCCAGGGCCGACACGCACCATCGTCTGCGCACTCACCACCGGATCGTCCTGACGATGTGGCACGGGACGTCCGGTCCAAACGCCCCGCGCCCGCGGGTGTGTTTCGTAATTACGAGTCCACCATCCCGAACCAGGGGGATGGGGCAGCCGACTGAAGAGCGAAGGCAAACGATCGTGCGCACCTACAGCCCCAAACCAAACGATGTTCAGCGTCAGTGGCACGTCATCGACGCCACCGATCTCGTGCTCGGGCGTATGGCGAGCCAGGTTGCCACGCTCCTCCGGGGCAAGCACAAGGCGTACTACGCGCCCCACATCGACACCGGCGACTTCGTGATCGTCGTGAACGCCGACAAGGTCGCCCTGACCGGCAAGAAGCTGGAGCAGAAGCGGGCCTACCGGCACTCCGGCTACCCCGGCGGTCTGCGTTCCGTCGGCTACGCCGAGCTGCTGGAGAAGAACCCCGAGCGGGCCATCGAGAAGGCCGTCAAGGGCATGCTGCCCAAGGGCTCTCTCGGTCGCCAGATGGCCAAGAAGCTGAAGGTGTACTCGGGCGCGGAGCACCCGCACCAGGCCCAGCAGCCGGTCCCGTTCGAAATCACCAAGATCGAGCAGCCCGCTTAGGCGTTCGCGAGACTTCACAGAGAACACGAGGAGAACCGTGGTCGAGCCCACCGGTATCGAAGACATCGAGCAGGAGTACGCCGAGAACCCGGAGGAGTTCCCCTCCGAGTACACGAGCGAGTCCGATGAGACGGTCGCCGCCTACGTGCCGACCGCTTCCGGCCCCAGCGCCGGCACCGGCCGCCGCAAGACGGCCATCGCCCGCGTGCGCATCACGCCCGGCGCCGGCGAGTGGAAGATCAACGGCAAGCCGCTTGAGGTCTACTTCCCGGACAAGGTCCACCAGCAGACCATCAAGGAGCCCTTCGTCTCTCTCGGGTTCGAGGGCGCCTACGACGTCTTCGCCCGCATGAGCGGCGGCGGCCCCAGCGGCCAGGCCGGCGCCCTGCGCCACGGCATCGCCCGTGCGCTGGCGTCCCTGGACCCGGAGAACAACCGCCCGACCCTCAAGAAGGCCGGTTTCCTGACCCGCGACTCCCGTGAGGTGGAGCGGAAGAAGGCCGGTCTCAAGAAGGCCCGCAAGGCGCCGCAGTTCTCCAAGCGCTAAGGCTCATGCGCCGGCTCGTGCTCGGCTGAGCTTCGACCCGTACGCCGTCCCCGACACCGGGGGCGTCGTACGGGTTTTTCCTTTTCGCGTGGCTTGTCGGTCACACTGTTCTTCTCGGCGCCGGACGCGGCGCCACGTCTGAAGGGGGCTGTCGCCTGTGGGACGGCTGTTCGGTACGGATGGTGTACGCGGGGTCGCCGGGCGCGACCTGACCGCCACGCTCGCCCTGGAGTTGTCCATCGCCGCGGCGCGGGTGCTCGCGGCGGGGATCGAGGGGCGGCGCCCCAAGGCCGTCGTGGGCCGCGACCCGCGCGCCTCCGGCGAGTTCCTGGAGGCCGCGGTGGTGGCCGGGCTGGCCAGCACCGGCGTGGACGTGGTGCGGGTGGGGGTGCTGCCCACCCCGGCGGTGGCCTTCCTCACCGGTGTCCTGGACGCCGACTTCGGCGTGATGCTCTCGGCGAGCCACAACCCGGCGCCGGACAACGGCATCAAGTTCTTCGCCCGGGGCGGCCACAAGCTGGAGGACGCCCTGGAGGACGGGATCGAGGGCCTGCTGGACGTGCCCTCGACCCCGGCGGTGGGCACGGCCGTGGGCCGGGTCACCGACGCCGACGACGGCGCCGAGCGCTACATCGAGCACGTGCTGGCCTCGGCCCCGCACTCCCTGGCCGGGCTCAAGGTCGTGGTGGACTGCGCCCACGGCGCCTCCTCGCTGGTGGCGCCCGAGGTGCTGCGCCGGGCGGGTGCCGAGGTCATCGCCATCGGCGACGAGCCCGACGGCCACAACATCAACGACGGCTGCGGCTCCACCCACCTGGAGGTGCTCCAGGAGACGGTGCGGCTGCACGGCGCCGACGCGGGCATCGCCAACGACGGCGACGCCGACCGCTGCCTGGCCGTGGACGCCGGGGGCAACGTGGTCGACGGGGACCACATCCTCGCGATCCTGGCCTCGGAGGCCAAGGAGGAGGGACGCCTGGCCGGGGACACCCTCGTGGTGACGGTCATGTCCAACCTCGGCCTCAAGCTGGCCATGGAGCGCGAGGGCATCGCCGTGGTGGAGACCGCGGTGGGCGACCGCTACGTGCTGGAGGAGATGCGGCGCGGCGGGTTCTCCCTGGGTGGGGAGCAGTCCGGGCACGTCATCCTGTTGGACCACGCCACCACCGGCGACGGGGTGCTCACCGGCCTGCACCTGCTGGCCGCCATGGCGCACCGCAAGCAGGGGCTGGCGGAGCTGGCCAAGGTGATGACCCGCCTGCCGCAGGTGCTCATCAACGTCCCCGACGTGGACAAGGCCCGCGCCGCCGACTCCGAGGAGCTGTGGGAGGCGGTGCGCGAGGCGGAGAAGGAGCTGGGCGGCACCGGCCGGGTCCTCATCCGGCCCAGCGGCACCGAGCCCAAGGTCCGCGTCATGGTGGAGGCCCCCGAGCAGGCGCAGGCGACCGCGGTCGCCGAGCGCCTGGCCGGTGTGGTGCGTTCGGCACTGGGCTGACCGGACCGGGTTGACCGAAGAACCGGACTGACCGGAGGAACCGGATGAACCGGGCGCGTTACGGGCACGCCCTGACGGTCGGGGTGGACATCGGCGGGACGAAGGTCGCCGCGGGAGTGGTCACCCCGAGCGGGCGGGTGCTGGCGCGCGTGCGCACCGAGACCCCCGAGCGCAGCAAGAGCCCCGCGGTCGTGGAGGACACGATCGTGTCGGTGGTCGAGGAACTGCGCTCGGGGTACCCGGTGCGCGCCGTGGGCGTGGGGGCGGCGGGGTTCGTGGACCAGCACCGCGCGAACGTGCTGTTCGCCCCCCACCTGTCCTGGCGGGAGGAGCCGCTGCGCGAGGCGCTGTCCTCGCGCCTGGGCCTGCCCGTGGTGGTGGAGAACGACGCCAACGCCGCCGCCTGGGCGGAGGTGAGCGCGGGTGCCGCCCAGGGGGTCGACGACGTGGTCGTGGTCAACCTGGGCACCGGCATCGGCGGGGCGATCGTCCTGAACGGGCGTTTGTACCGCGGCCGGTACGGGCTGGCCGGTGAGTTCGGACACATGACGGTGGTGCCGGGCGGGCACCGCTGCGAGTGCGGCAACCGGGGCTGCTGGGAGCAGTACGCGAGCGGCAACGCGCTCACCCGGGAGGCGCGCGAGCTGGTGGTCTCGGAGTCGCCGGTGGCCCGGGCGCTGCACCAGGCGGTGGCGGGTGACGCCCGGCGGATCACCGGCCCGCTGGTGAGCGAGCTGGCGCGCAAGGGCGACCGCGCCTGCACGGAGCTGATGCGCGACGCCGGCCAGTGGCTGGGGGCGGGCCTGGCCAACCTCGCGGCGGCCTTCGACCCGGAGCTGTTCGTGATCGGCGGCGGTGTCTCGGAGTCGGGCGACCTGCTGCTGGGGCCCGCCCGGGAGGCGTTCGAGCGCGCCCTCACCGGCCGGGGCTACCGCCCCGAGGCCCGTGTGGTGGCCGCGGCCCTGGGCAACGAGGCCGGCCTGGTCGGCGCGGCCGCCCTGGCCCGCGACGCGCTGCCCGCCCGGCGCCGCCGCCCCACCCGCCGCCACTGACGGCGGGTGGGGCTCACCGCCGCAGCAGCCCCCGCACGTCGATGTCGAGGGGGAAGGGGACGTCGACCTTGAGGCGTTCCCGGGCGACGGTCACCGGCACGTACCGGGGCTCCCGGACGCCGTCCAGCTCGTAGACGTGGATCGCCGCGCCGTGCTCCTCGGGCTCGATGATCCAGTAGTGGGGGATGCCCGCCTGAGCGTACTTGAAGGGCTTGGTGGTGCGGTCGCGGTCCCGCGACTCGGGGGAGACGATCTCCACGACCAGGACCACGTCCTCCGGGGGGACGTGGGTGGTCCGCGTCCAGTCGAGGTGCTCCTCGTCGTCCGCCTCGTACCGGTAGATCAGTAGGTCGGGCTCGGGCCGCTGGTACTTCCCGAGCTTCATCGTCATCTCCTGGAGGACGTCGAAGCCCTCCGGCACGGTCTCCTCCAGCAGGTGGGCCAGGCGGTACATGACCTTGGAGTGGAAAGCGGTCTGGGGGGACAGCACGATGAGGGCTCCGTCGATGAGTTCCATCCGGGGGGTGCCCGGAGGGAGGTCGTCCATGGCATCGGCGGTCCATCCGCCGGGCGGTGGCATGAACCAGTCGGGGAGCGGCTCGGCGGTCATCGAAACCTCCAGCGTCGATTCCTGAGCCCACTGTAATCCGGTCGTCGTCACCATGGGGGGAACATAGCGGCCGGACGGGGCCTGACGGACGCACTTCGGTGAAGTGGTCGTTATATGCACTGTGTACGCTGGAAACCCACGTGTCTGATCAATCCCGGAAAGTCACGTCGTGAACCCTCTTCCCACGGACGTACCCTGGGCCTTCGAAGGGCACGGGTCGGCGTGGGTGGAATCCCCGCTCCAGTTCCTGTCCGCCGTGGAGGCCTACGCGGCGCACGGACTGTCCACCCAGGGCTGCATCCTGCTCCGCCAGGACGCCACCGGCCTGCCCGACGTCCACACCGCCCTGCGCGGACTGTTCCCCGCGACCCCGCCCGCGGCGCTGGCCCGCCGACCCACCCGCCCCCGCACCGCCGACTTCACCTGGGTCATCGGTGACGCCTTCTCCGGCCAGGTACAGCGGCTGCTGCTGCGCGCCCCCCGGTGCCGCCTCGTCCTGGTCGACGACGGGCTCGCCGTGTGGCACCTGCTGCGGCTGCTCAGCGCCCCGACCGTGCAGCCGGTGCTGCGCGCCCGGGTGCGGCGCACCCCCACCCGCCTGGCCCTGGGGGCGGCGGCCGGGCACGTCCTGCGCCGCGCCGCCGAGGAGGGCCGCCTCACCGTCTTCACCATGCTGCCGCTGCCCGGCGACCTGCGGGAGGCGGCGGCCGCCGCGGGCATCCGGGTGATGCGCCACGGCTTCCCGCTGCTGCGCTCCCTGCCCGAGCACGACCACCCCGCCGAACAGCGGGTCGTCCTGGGCACCGCCCTGGTCAACGACGGCCTGCTCCGGCTGCCCGACTACCTGGGCTGGCTGGAGGGGCAGCTCGCGCGGGGGCCGGTGGCCTACCACCCGCACCGGCGGGAGGACCCGCGGGTGCTGGAGGTGCTGGCCGCCGACCCGCGGGCGCGGCTGGTGCGCACCGGGGTGCCGGTCGAACTGTCGCTGCGCGGGCTGGGCCCCGGGCACAGCGTGCGCTCGCTGCCCTCCACCGCGCTGGTGTCCCTGCGGCTGCTGGTGCGCGGCGCGTCGATCCGTACGGACGGGGTGCCCGCACACTGGTGGACGGAACTCGCCTCGCCGGGACTGCGCGAGGATCTGGCGGTGACCGCCGCCCTGGTCAACGATGAGGAGCATGCGGGTGGAACGTGACGGGGACGGGCGGATCAGGGTCATGGCGATCGCCGACTCCGATTCCTACCTCAAGTGGTCGGCGGCCCTGCTGGGCGCCCTGCCCGGCGAGGGCTGGGAGACCGACCTGGCGGTGGTCCGCTCCCCGGTGGCCCCGTCCGCCGAGCAGGTCCGGGCGGCCGTCGCCGGGACCCCGCTGGCGGGCCGCGAGGTGCCGGTGCGCGGTGCCCTGGAATTGCGGACCCGGCTGCTGCGCGAACGCCCCGACGTGCTCATGCTCAACTGCACCGGCCCGGTGGTGGACGCCCTCGCCCACGCCCTGGCCGGGGAGTACCGCCCGGTGCTGGTCTCCGGCCTGCCCGGGATCTCCGTGCCCGCCACCGAACGCGCCTGGCTGTACCGCTCGACGGTCGACCTGTTCGTGCTGCACAGCCACCGTGAGGTCGCCGAGTTCACCGGGCTGGGTGCCCGGCTGGGCGCCACCGGCGCGGTCGGCCTGGCCACCCTGCCGTTCCTGCCCGAGCCCCGCCCGCGTGCGGGTGCCGCTGTGGGCGCGGGCACGGCTGCCGGTACGGGCGCGGGTGCGGGTGCGGGGCGCCCGCGGGTGGTGTTCGCCTCCCAGGCCAAGGTGCCCGCGGAGCACGGGCAGCGCGAGCAGGTGCTGCTGGGCCTGGCCGCGCTCGCCGAGGCCCGCCCCGACCTGGAGGTGGTGGTCAAGCTGCGGGCCCGGGAGGACGAGGCCCAGACCCACAGGGAGAGGTACCACTACGAGGCCCTGTGGCGGTACATGGCGGCCCGCGGGGAGGTCCGGGCGGACGCGGTCGCGTTCCGCACCGGGCCGATGGTGGAGTACCTGGAGGACGCGGCGGGGTTCGTGACGGTCAGCTCGACCGCGGCCCTGGAGGCGTTCGCGCTGGACGTGCCGACGCTGGTGCTCACCGACTTCGGGCTCAACGCCGAGCAGATCAACCTGGTCTTCGAGGGCAGCGGGGTGCTGGGCACCCTGGACGACGTGCGCGCCGCCCGGTTCCGCCGGGTGGACCCGGACTGGCTGCGCGCCAACTACTTCCACCCGGTCCACGAGAACGACTGGGTGCGGCGGCTCACCGCGCTGGTGGCCGCC
>NZ_JBJJBV010000095.1:0-21922 GCF_045446735.1 Nocardiopsis protaetiae | reverse complement strand
CAGGTCCAGGGCGCCCGGCTCCTCCGGGTTGGGGAAGGCCACCGTCGGGAAGTCGGGGTCGGGGTCGAACTGGGCGGCCACCCGCTCGGGCGCGGAGAACCCGGCCCGTTCGAGCGCCTCCACCAGGACCGCGCCGCCCACCCCGTGCATCGCGGTGTAGACCACCGACAGCTCCCTGGGGCCCGGTGGGACCAGGGCGGTGACCGCCCGCAGGTAGCGGTCGACGGCCTCCCGGCCCAGGACGGTCCACCCGGTGCCCAGCGGCAGGACGGAGAGCGGGCCGACCGCGTCGATGGCCGCGGAGATCTCGATGTCGACCGGGGCCACGATCTGCGCCCCGGCGTCGTCGCCGTCCCCGCCCACGTACACCTTGTAGCCGTTGTCCTGGGGCGGGTTGTGGCTGGCGGTGACCATGATCCCGGCGTCGGCGCCCAGGTCCCGCACGGCGAAGGCCAGGACCGGGGTGGGCAGCGGGCCCGGCAGCAGGGAGACCCGGTGCCCGGCCCCGGTGAGGACCGCGGCGCTGTCGCGGGCGAAGTCCGCCGACCGGTGCCGGGCGTCGTAGCCGATGACCACGTGCCCGGCCCCGGAGCGGCCGTGCAGCCAGGCGGCGATGCCGGCGGCGGCGCGCATGACCACGGCCCGGTTCATCCGGTTGGGCCCGGCGCCCAGGGCGCCGCGCAGCCCGGCGGTGCCGAACTCCAGCCGCCCGGCGAAGCGGTCGCCCAGGTCGGCGGCGGCCGCGGCGTCCCCGGCGGCCACCCGCTCCAGCAGGGCGGACAGCTCCTCACGGGTGGCGGGGTCGGGGTCGGCGTCCAGCCAGGCGCGGGCGCGGGCGACGGTGTCGGTGGTCATGGCGGGTGTCTCCTCCTGGAGGGCTTCCGAGACGGATCCGGCCCGGATCAGACGCGGGCGACGATGTCGGCGAGCAGGCGGCCCACGGTGTCGGCGGCGTCGCGGCCGGCGGCCAGCACCTCCTCGTGGTCGAGGTTGGCGCCCTGGAGTCCGGCGGCGATGTTGGTGACCAGGGACAGCCCCAGCACCCGCGCCCCGGCCTCGCGGGCCGCGATGGCCTCCAGCACGGTGGACATGCCGACCAGGTCGGCGCCCATGGCGCGGAGCATGCGGATCTCGGCCGGGGTCTCGAAGTGCGGGCCGGGCATGGCCGCGTAGACGCCCTCGGGCAGGCTCGGGTCCACCTCGCGGGCCAGGGCGCGCAGCTCGGCCGAGTAGGTCTCGGTGAGGTCGACGAAGGTCGCCCCGGTGAGCGGGGAGCGGGCGGTCATGTTGATGTGGTCGGCGATGAGCACCGGCGTGCCCACCGTGTAGGTGGCGTTGATGCCGCCCGCGGCGTTGGTGAGCACGATGGTCTTCGCCCCGGCGGCGACGGCGGTGCGCACGTTGTGCACGACGGCGTCGGTGCCGTACCCCTCGTACAGGTGGGTGCGGCCCAGGAACGCCAGGACGTTGCGCTCGCCGTCGACGATGCTGCGCACGGTGCCGCTGTGCCCCTCCACGCCGGGTGCCCGGAAGCCGGGCAGCTCGGCGGTGGGCAGCTCGTCCTTGCCCTCGCCCAGCAGGTCGGCGGCGGGCGCCCAGCCCGAGCCCATGACCAGGGCGATGTCGTAGGAGTCCACGCCGGTGCGCGAGCGCAGGGCGGTGGCGGCCTGCTCGGCGACGGCCTTGGGTCCGGTGGTCACAGCGGGTTCTCCGTTCGTTCGGGCCGCGGGCGCGGCTCGGGGTGCGCCCCGGTGTCCAGGGGTCGCGACAGCACGTGTTGCGGGCCCGCGTCACCGGGGAGGACGCGGCCGGTGTCGGTGTACCCGGCGGCCTCGTAGACCCGCCGGGCGCCGGGGTTGGCGGTGTTGACGCACAGCACCACCTCGGCGGCGTGCGGCGCGGCCTCGGCGGCCAGCCGGTCCAGCAGGGGCGCCGCGCAGGCGGCCCGCCCGATGCCCCGGCCCTGCCATTGTGGCGTGAGGTAGTAGGCGCGCAGCAGTACGGCGCGCTGTGGCTCGTCGACCAGCTCGCGCAGGCCGACCCCGCTGTCCAGCACCCCGAACCCGGCCGCGTGCTCGCGCGCGTCGGCCGCGTCGGCGACCGGGCCGACCACGATGGCGAACGGCACCCGGTCGGGGTCGGCGTCCGCGATGGGCAGGGTCATCACCGGGAGTCCGACGAACCGGGTCTGGCCCGGGGCCAGCCGGTGGCGCAGCACGGCCGCGCGCAGCAGGGCGACCTCCCCCGTGTCCCGGTCCAGCCGGACCAGCCGCACCAGGCCCGGCGGTGCGCCGCTCCCGGTGCGCACCGTCTCCGTGGCGTCCTTGACCGTTTCGCCCACCGCGGGCTCCTCTCCCGTAGAGGGCGGACATGATCCGCCCCACCTCACACTGGCGTCCCGGCGGGGCCCGGCGCAAGCCGCACCCCGCCGCCTGTGGACAACCGGGAAAGAGGTCGAGCGCACCTCGGACAGGACCGCGCGCACCTCAGACGCCGACGGGGTGCCAGACGGTCTTGGTCTCCAGGAAGGGCGTCATCCGGGAGGTGCCGGGGTCGGGGTCGAGCCAGGCCTCCTCGCCGGAGTCGGCGCCCGGTCCGGGGCGCACCACACGGGTGAGGGTCTGGGCGGCGGCCTCCTCGAAGGCGACCGCGTCCTGCCCCGCCCCGGCCAGGTCCAGGGCGTTGACGTCGGCGTGCGAGGCCAGGTGGGGGCCCATCTCCGGCACCCGGCCGGTGAGCAGGTTGACCACCCCGCCGGGCAGGTCGGAGGTGGCCAGCACCTCGGCCAGGTCGACGGCGGCCAGCGGCGCGGACTCCGAGGCCACGACCACGGCGGTGTTGCCGGTCGCGATGACCGGGGCGACCACCGAGGTGAGGCCGAGCAGCGGCGCGTTCTGCGGGGCGAACACCGCGACCACGCCGGTCGGCTCGGGGGCCGAGTGGTTGTAGTACGGGCCGGAGACGGGGTTGGCCCCGCCGATGACCTGGGCGACCTTGTCGGTCCACCCGGCGTAGTACACCCACCGGTCGATGGCGGCGGAGACGACCTCCTCCGCGCGGGCCCTGGACAGCCCCTGCGCGGCGACGGCCTGGGCAGCGAACTGGTCGCGCCGCCCCTCCAGCACCTCGGCGACCCGGTAGAGGATCTGGCCCCGGTTGTAGGCGGTGCGCCCGGACCAGCCGCCGAACGCCTTGCGCGCGGCGGCGACCGCGTCGCGGGCGTCCTTGCGCGAGGCCAGCGCGGCGTTGGCCAGGTGCGTTCCGTCGTTCGAGGTCACGGGGTAGCTCCTGCCCGACTCCGAGCGGGGGAAGGCTCCGCCTAGGTAGAGCTTGTAGGTCTTGCGGACCGCCAGGCGGGCGGGCACGGCGGGCGCCTTGGCCGCCCCGGCCGCGCGGCCCTTCTCGGCCTTCTTGCCGCCGCGTCGCTCAGCCAACGTAGGCCTCCAATCCGTGCCGTCCGCCCTCGCGGCCGTAGCCCGACTCCTTGTAGCCGCCGAAGGGGCTGGTCGGGTCGAACTTGTTGAACGTGTTGGACCACACGACGCCGGCGCGCAGCCGCTCGGCGGTCCACAGCATGCGCGAGCCCTTCTCGGTCCACACCCCGGCCGACAGCCCGTAAGGCGTGTTGTTGGCCTTGGTCACGGCCTCCTCGGGGGTGCGGAAGGTCAGCACCGACAGGACGGGGCCGAAGATCTCCTCCCGGGCCACCCGGTGGGCCTGGGACACGCCGGTGAAGACGGTGGGCGCGAACCAGTAGCCGCTCTCGGGGAGGTCGCAGGCGGGCGACCAGCGCTCGGCGCCCTCGGCCTCGCCGCTGTCGGCCAGGTCGCGGATGCGCTCCAGCTGGGCGGCGGAGTTGATGGCGCCGATGTCGGTGTTCTTGTCCAGCGGGTCGCCCAGCCGCAGCTTGGAGACGCGCTCCTTGAGCCGGGACAGCACCTCGTCGGCGACGGACTCCTGCACCAGCAGCCGGGACCCGGCGCAGCACACGTGGCCCTGGTTGAAGAAGATGCCCGTGACGATGCCCTCGACGGCCTGGTCGATGGCGGCGTCCGCGTAGACGATGTTGGCGCCCTTGCCGCCCAGTTCCAGGGTGAGGCGCTTGTCGGTGCCCGCGACCGAGCGGGCGATCTGCCGCCCGACCTCGGTGGAGCCGGTGAAGGCGACCTTGTCCACGCCGGGGTGCTCGACCAGGGTGCGGCCGGTGTCGCCCTCGCCGGTGAGGATGTTGACCACGCCCGGGGGCAGGTCGGCCTCCTGGCAGATCTCGGCGAAGACCAGCGCGGTCAGCGGGGTGGTCTCGGCGGGCTTGAGGACGACGGTGTTGCCGGTGGCCAGCGCCGGGGCGATCTTCCAGGCCAGCATGAGCAGCGGGAAGTTCCACGGGATGACCTGGGCGGCCACGCCCACCGGCCGGGGGTCGGGGCCCAGTCCGGCGTGGGCGAGCTTGTCGGCCCAGCCCGCGTAGTAGAAGAAGTGGGCGGCGACCAGCGGCAGGTCGACGTCGCGGGTCTCCTTGATCGGCTTGCCGTTGTCCAGGGACTCCAGCACCGCCAGCTCGCGCGAGCGCTCCTGGACGATGCGGGCGATCCGGAACAGGTACTTGCCCCGTTCGGCGCCGGACATACGGCCCCACACGGTCTCCTGGGCGCGGCGGGCGGCGGCGACCGCCCGCTCCACGTCCTCGGGGCCGGCGACGGCGACCTGCGCGAGCTTGGTCTCGTCGGCGGGGTTGAGGCTGGTCAGGTTCTCGCCGCTCGCGGCGGGGGCGAACTCCCCGTCGATGAACAGCCCGTAGGACTCGCGCAGGGTGACGACGGAGCGGGACTCCGGTGCGGGCGCGTACTCGAAGATCACGGCTAGTCCAGCGTGTAGTAGTCGGGGCCCGGGTAGGTGCCGGTGGTCAGCCTGGTCCGCTGCATGAGCAGGTCGTTGAGCAGGCTGGAGGCACCGATCCGGAACAGGTCCGGGGTGAGCCAGGCGGGTCCGGCGGTCTCGTTGACCAGGACCAGGTTGCGGATGGCGTCCTTGGTGGTGCGGATGCCGCCCGCCGGTTTGACGCCCACGTAGCGGCCGGTCTCGGCGCGGTGGTCGCGCACCGCCTCCAGCATGACGAGGACGACGGGCAGGGTGGCCGCCGGCGAGATCTTGCCGGTGGACGTCTTGATGAAGTCGGCGCCGGCGCGCATCGCCAGGTGCGAGGCGCGGCGCACGTTGTCATAGGTGACCAGCTCGCCGGTCTCCAGGATGACCTTGAGGTGGGCGTCGCCGCAGGTCTCCTTGACGGCCTGGATCTCCTCGTACACCTTGAGGTAGTCGCCGGACAGGAACGCGCCGCGGTCGATGACCATGTCGATCTCGGTCGCGCCGTCGGCCACCGCGCGGGCGGTGTCGGCGAGCTTGACCTCCAGGGGCGCGCGCCCGGCCGGGAAGGCGGTGGCGACGGAGGCGATGCCGATGCCGGTGCCGCGCAGCGCCCGGACGGCGACGGACACCATGTCGGGGTAGACGCAGACGGCGCCCACGTGCGGAACGGTGCGGTCGGCGGGGTCGGGCAGGGCGGCCTTGGCGCACAGGGCGCGCACCTTGCCGGCCGTGTCGGCCCCCTCCAGGGTGGTCAGGTCGACCATGGAGATGGCCAGGTCGATGGCCTGGGCCTTGGCGGTGGTCTTGATGGACCGGGTGGACAGGTCCTGGGCGCGGCCTCGGGCGCCGACCTCGTCGACGCCCGGGAGTCCGTGCAGGAACGCCCGGAGCGCGCGGTCGGTCATCGCCTCGGGCGCGGATGCGGTGTGGGACACGGGCACCTACAGCTCGGTCGAACGATGGGACGGGCTCCTCCGCCGGGGTCGGCGGGGGCGGCGCGGACGGGGATCGGCGATCCCTCTCCGGGCCGTCAGGTGGTCACCATAACCCCGGGGGGACGGGCCGCCGGTACCCCCCGACGGCGCACCGCCCAAGGTTGGAGGAGAGTCCAACCGAAGCTTGACCGGGGCATGGTCTTTTCCTCCAATTCCTTGACCGGAACCCCCGAAAACGGTGCCTTGAGGCATGTCCTCGGTCACAGGAGGGCCGGGCGCGGTATAGACCGGACTGTCCCTCTGCACCCCCGCCGACGCCCTGCCGGCGCCCCCGCCGACACCCCACATGAGGCACACACGAGGTGCACATGTGCATACCCTTGCCCCATGGCGGAGTTCCGGATCAGCAGTGAGGACGAGCAGGTCGACCTGCGCAGGTTGGCGACGGCCCTGGCCGAGTCCCAGGGGTGGGCGCGCGAGGACGTGGGCATCTGGGACAACCGGCGCGGGGAGGTCATCGTCACCGTCGACGACGCCGTGCTGCGCCGCCCGGGGCCGGACCTGCGGACCCGCCCCCTGCACACCCCGCGCGACGTGCACCGGGCCTGCGAGCTCATCCACACCGAGGACCCGACGCTGCGCGGGGTGGACTTCGCGTCGCTGCGCACGGAGGCGGCCCGGCTGTTCTCCGCCGGGTGGACCACCGAGGACGTGCTGCACGCGCTGGGCCACCGGCCCGACGGCGAGCCGTGGCCGAGCGGCCCCGAGCGCCGGGGCACCGAGTGGCTGATGGTCCGGCTGCGCGCCTGGCGCACACCGGACGGGGACATCCGCCCCTCCCTCTCCCAGGAGGGCGCCCAGCTGCGGGTGATCGGCAAGGCCGGACTGCCGATGGACATCGGCCTGCCCGAGGACGCCGAGCCCGCGCTGCGCCCGGTGGCCAGCCCGGCGGTGGCCCGGTCGGCGGCCGACGACGCCCGCCGGCTCATCCGGCAGAACGCGCGGACCACCTCGGACACGCTGGCCCACCAGGACCGGACCTCCTCCACCATCCGCCGCCCCGAAAAGTGACGGTCGCCCCCGGGTGGTGACGGCTACGGGCGGTCCCGTCCGCGCAGGGAGTCGACGAGGCGGGCGCTCCCGTCGGCGGCCTCGCCCAGGATGATCTCGGCGGGCCCGCGGCCCACCACCAGCCGCCACACGGTGGCCAGGATCAGCGACCACAGGATGAACTTCTCCAGCAGCCACGGGGTGTGGAAGTCGGGCCCGGCGACGGAGATGATCAGCGCGATCGCCACCAGGTGCCCGGTGTAGACGGTGAGCGGCATCCGCCCCACCGAGGTCAGCGGGTACATCACCAGGCGCGCCCGGTCGCACAGCCACATGCACAGGACCAGCACCACCAACCCCTGCCCGACCGCCTCCAGCATCTCGAACGTGGTCCCGGTGTGCGGGGTGTTGACGGCCAGCCACCACCATGAGTCGGTGGGCACCTGGCCCGAGATCGACTCGGCCTCGTCGTTGACGAGGTAGCGCAGCTCCTCCAGGTCCCCGGGGTCGGTGATCGCCGACAGCGGGGTGCCGAACAGGACGTGGGCGCGCGCCTCCATCAGCCGCTCCATGCCGCCCAGCGGGCCCAGGGCGATCCACGACCCCAGGTAGCCGCAGGCCGCGGCGACGGCGCCGCCGACCAGCAGCTTCAGGCGCACGGCGGTCGCGGTGAGGTCCAGGCGGCCCACCGCCATCCCCGCGATCACGTACACCATGAAGGTGACGGCCGGGTAGTAGCCGGTGAGGAAGAACTCGGCGAACGAGCCGACGGCGGCCTCGCGCGGCACCGGCGGGTTGTAGAAGGCCTCGCGGATCACGAACGACAGCGGCGGCCCCACCACGGCCAGCACCCCGGCGACCGCCCACAGCGCCCCCGAGCGGAGCTTGACCAGGGGCAGCGAGAGCAGGAAGAACCCGCCGTAGTAGGTGAGGATGATGGCGACCGGCACGGCCATCATGTCCAGGATCAGGCCGAGCAGGGCGATGAGCACCGCGCGCGTGATGATCCGTACCACCGACCCGAACAGCCGCTCCCCTTCGAGCGGCCGGGTGCGGCCGGTCGTCATCGCCAGGGAGAGCCCGGCCAGGAAGGCGAAGAGCGCCGACGAGTTGCCCCGCACGATGCTGTGCAGGTCCCAGGCGTAGCCCTCCGGGGAGAGCAGGCCCATGGAGTCCACCCCCAGGTGGACGGTGAACATGCCGAAGACCGCCAGGGCCCGGGCGGCGTCGATGCCGTCGATCCTGGTCTTGGCGGGGGCCGGACCGGGGGCCGGTGCGGCGATGTCGTCTGGTCGCTTCTGTGCCACGCGGGCCAGGCTATGCCTCCGGCTGTAGGGCCACAATCAAGACCGTTCGCCCCGGTGTGGCCGGGTCCGGCCACCGCCGCCGCGGGCGCCGGGTCCCGGGAGGTGCCCGGGGACCCGGCGCGGCCGGTCGACCGGGGTCAGTCGACCAGGGTGCTGAACAGGTCCAGCGCCTCCGGGTTGGCCAGGGAGTCGCGGCTGGCGACCTTGTCCGGGGCCTGGCCCATGAGGATGCGCTTGACCGGCACCTCCAGGATCTTGCCGGAGAGCGTGCGCGGCACCGCCGGGATCACCCGCACCCGGTCGGGCACGTGGCGGGGCGAGCAGTCGGTGCGGACGCGCCGGGCGATCTCCTTGACCAGGGCGTCGTCGAGTCCGGCGCCCTCGCGCAGGACCACGAACAGCTCGATGCGGGAGGAGCCGTCGCCGTGGGGCACGTCCACGACCAGGGCGTCGGTGACGTCCTCCAGGGCCAGGACGGCCCGGTAGATCTCGCTGGTGCCCATGCGGACGCCGCCGCGGTTGATGGTGGAGTCGGAGCGGCCGTAGATGATCGCGGTGCCGCGGTCGGTGATCTCGATCCAGTCGCCGTGCCGCCAGACGCCCGGGTACATGGAGAAGTAGCTGTCGCGCAGGCGCTCGCCGTCCTCGTCCCCCCAGAAGAACACCGGCATGGACGGGGCCGGGCGGGTGACGACGAGCTCGCCGACCTCGCCGATCAGCTCCTTGCCGTCGGGGTCCCAGGAGGCGACGGCCATGCCCAGGGCGCGGGACTGGATCTCGCCCTCGTACACCGGCAGGGTCGGGGTGCCGCCGACCAGGCAGCTGCACACGTCGGTGCCGCCGCTGGTGGAGAACAGCCACAGGCCGTCGCCGAACTCCTCGTAGACCCAGGCGAACGCCTCGGGGCTGAGCGGGGAGCCGGTGGAGCCGATGGCCTTGAGGCGGGACAGGTCGCGGCCGCGGCGGGGGTGGACGCCGTCCTTCATGCAGGAGGACAGGAACCCGGCGCTGGTGCCGAACACGGTGATCCCGGCCTCGTCGGCCAGGTCCCACAGCGCCCCGAGGTCGGGCGCGGCGGGGGAACCGTCGTACAGGACGATGGACGCCGGGGTCAGCAGCACGCTGACCAGGAAGTTCCACATCATCCAGCCGGTGGTGGTGAACCAGAAGACGCGGTCGTGCTCCTGCGCGTTCAGGTGCAGGTGGAGGTTCTTGAGCTGCTCCAGGAGGATGCCGCCGTGGCCCTGGACGATGGCCTTGGGCAGGCCGGTGGTGCCCGAGGAGTAGAGCACCCACAGAGGGTGGTCGAAGGCGACGGGGGCGAACTCCAGGCCGGCCCCCGCCCCGGAGGCCTCCAGCGCCGACCAGGCCAGGGTGCCCTCCGGCGCCTCGGCGCCCGGCCGGAGGTAGTCGAGCAGCACGGTGTGCTCGACGGTGGGCAGGGCGGCGCGCAGCTCCTCGACGACCGGGCCGCGGTCGAAGTCCCTGCCGCCGTAGCGGTAGCCGTCGACGGCCAGCAGGACCTTGGGCTCGATCTGGGCGAAGCGGTCGATGACGCTGCGCACGCCGAAGTCCGGCGAGCAGGACGACCAGATCGCGCCCAGGGAGGCGACGGCGTAGAACGCGGCCACGGTCTCGGGCAGGTTGGGCAGGTAGGCGACGACCCGGTCGCCGGGGCCCACGCCCAGTTCGCGCAGCCCGGCGGCGATCGCGGCGGTGCGGGCGCGCAGCTCGCCCCAGGTCCACTCGGCCAGGGGGCGCAGCTCGGTGGCGTGGCGGATCGCCACCCGGTCGGGGTCGCGGCCCTCGAACACCCGGCGGACGTAGTTGAGGGTGGCGCCGGGGAACCAGCGGGCGCCGGGCATGGTGTCCTCGGCGAGGACGCCCTCGGCGGGGGTGTCGAAGCGGACGTCGTAGAACTCGCGGATCGCGTCCCAGAAACCGTCGACGTCGGTGACCGACCAGCGCCACAGGGCGTCGTAGTCGAAGTCGCCGTCGGTGCCGAAGGCCTCGACGCCCTTGTGCTCGTTCGCCCACCGGGCGAACGCGACGATGTTGGAGGACGCCACCGTCTCCTCGTCGGGTCGCCAGAGCACACGGGGCACGCTGCTCTCCGTCATTGGCCCGCCTTCCATTCGCGTGGCTGTGTGTTGCTGTGAGGTCCATCTAACAGCACACCATGACGGGGGTTACCCCCCGGGCTCCCCGGAAGGGCGGCCCGGTGGTGAGGGGAAGTGCGCAGGTCACACGGCGTTCACCGGACCTGTGGAGGGTCCACTGCCCGGCGTTCGCGCAGGGTGGGCGGCCACCATTGACAGCTCCCGCCCCGGCGGCACGGCCGACCGAAAGAGCCGGTCATGGGTTCTCTGGGTCGGCCGCGGGGCCGGTCCCGCGGGCCGCAGGGCGGGTCCCGCGGCTCCGGCCTCAGAGACCGCGCAGCGCGCCGACCGCCGCCACCGGGGACGCGGCCACCGGGCAGCCCGTGGCGGCCAGCCGCTCGGGCGCCATCAGGCCGGTCGACACCAGGATCGCGTGCGCACCGGCCGAGCGGGCGGCGCGGGCGTCGTCGTCGATGTCGCCGATGAGCACGACCCGGGACGGGTCGATGCTCTGGCCCGCCAGGTGGTGCACCAGGTGCTCGGCCTTGGAGTCGACCTCGGTGTCGTACCTGCGGCCGTCGACCCGGGTGAAGTGCGGGGCCAGGCCGCGTTCGGCGATGAGCGGGACCACGTGGTCGTGCGAGGCCATCGACAGCAGCGACTGGGTGTGCCCGGTCCCCGCCCAGTCGAGCAGCACGTCGGGGACGCCCTGCGCCAGGTCGCACGCGGGCAGGTGGCGCAGGTAGTCCTCGTCGTAGAGCTTCTCCAGGCGCTCCCACTCGCCCTCGGCGAGGGAGCGGCCCAGCAGCTCCTCGTAGAGGGGGACGAGCGGGCGCCGGAAGATGCTCCGCCAGTGGTCCAGCTCCACCGGGTCGACGCCGTAGGAGGCGCAGATGGCGTTGACCGCGGAGAGGTTGGCGTGGTTGTCGTCCAGGAGGGTGCCGTTCCAGTCCCAGACGATGTGGGTGATGTCGTTCGGATCGAAAGTCAGCTCTGTCATCACCTGCACTTTACGCGGCGTTGACCGGTCGGCGCCGGGCGCCGGGCGACTCAGGCGGGCGCCCCCGGGCCGGCGGCCCCGCCGTCCGCGGCGCGTTCGGCGCGCAGGCGGCGGCTGCGCCGCACCAGCAGCACGCCCGCCGCGGTCAGCACCGGGACCACCAGCAGGATGAGGACCGGCAGCAGGATGGCCGCGAGCGAGGTGAAGAAGCTGACGACGTCCTCGAAGAAGGAGACGAACGGGGCCGCGCAGCCCGCGGTGACCGAGTTCGCGGCCAGCCGGCCCAGGAACTTGAGCACGTGGAACACCAGGGCGATGACCACGCCCGCGATGACCGGGCCCCAGGAGACGCCGTCCCCCGCCGTCGCGCCGGAGGCGGCGCCGGTGATCTCGGAGAGCTCCACCGCGGAGGCGCCCGCGCCGAAGACGATGCCGCCGGAGGTGGGGCGGACGACGGTCTGGATCACGTCGTTGACGCTGTCGACCGCCGGGAACTTGTCGGCGAGGAACTCGACCACCAGCAGCACGGCCAGCAGGACGAGGGTGACCGGGTGCTCCAGCCAGGTCCAGGAGTCGCCCAGGACCAGCAGGTCGGTGAAGCGGGCGATGAGGCCCACCAGCAGCAGGGGGATGTAGGCGTTGAGCCCGGCCGCGGTGGACAGGCCGATGCCGGTGAGTGCAGTGAGCAAGAGGGGCCCTTCCGGATCCGGGGCGCGGGTCCGGCCGGGCGCGCAGGCCGACCGCCGGCCCGCGCCGGTTCACCGTGGTTGATGCCGGGCGGGGCCCTGCGGTTGCGGTTCGCGACGGCTCACTGGCGGTAGTTCTCGACCTCGGCGACCGGCCGGGCCTCGGCGTCGTCGGGGTCCTGCCCGAACTCCTCGCGGGCCCGCCGCTGGCGGAGCAGGTCCCAGCACTGGTCGAGGGCCTGCTCGACCTCCTTCATGCGGCCGCGCTCCTCGCCGGACAGGCCGCCGGGCGTGGCGCGCAGGGCGTGCTCCTCGTCCATCAGGCCCTTGATGGTGGTCAGGATGTCGTTGTCGGCGCTTCGATCCATAGGGCCATGGTGGTGCGGACCCGGGGTGGGGGCAAGCCCTCCACCCCGGGCTTGCCCAGATCAGGACCGACGTTTACGGGCGGCGGCCAGCAGCGCGATGGCGGCGCCGACGGTGAGCAGGCCGGCGGAGACCAGGGCGGCCATGCCGGGCCCGGTGACGGGCAGCGAGGGCTTGTACCCGGGCTTGGGCGGCTCGGGTGTGTAGGTGGGCGACGGCGACGGACTCGGGGACGGCGATTCCGTCGGCGACGGACTCGGCGAGGGTGACGGGCTCGGGCTGGGCGACGGGTCCGGGCTCGGGCTCGGTGAAGGCGACGGGCTCGGGTCGGGCGAAGGACTCGGGGACGGCGAAGGGCTGGGACTCGGCGACGGGCTCGGGCTGGGCGAAGGTGACGGTGACGGACTGGGACTCGGGCTGGGTGAAGGGCTCGGACTCGGGGACGGGCTCGGAGAAGGCGAAGGACTCGGGGACGGGCTCGGAGAAGGCGAAGGACTCGGGGACGGCGAAGGCGACGGGCTGGGCGACGGGCTCGGGCTGGGTGAAGGGCTCGGTGACGGACTCGGACTCGGGGACGGCGAAGGCGAAGGGCTGGGGCTCGGAGACGGCGACGGGCTCGGACTGGGGCTCGGACTCGGAGATGGCGACGGACTCGGCGAAGGCGAAGGGCTGGGCGAAGGGCTCGGGGAGGGCTTCGGCGCGTGGCAGTCGGCCGTCACGTCCCCCAGGACCAGGTCGAACAGCGTCACCGGGTCCCCCACCGGGTTCCCCGTCCGGTCGTAGCGCTGCGCGGTGGCCGTGTAGTCGGTCTCCACATGGCCGTAATAGGGGTCGTCGATCTCCACGACGTGGGTGATGACCGCCGTGACCTGGACCCGGGTGGCACCGTCCCCGAAGTCGCCCGGGAAGTTCGTGACCGTGGGCGCGACGCCCGCCTGGTTGGGCGGCGGGGCGTTCAGGGGGCGCCCGAACAGCGTGGGCGCCGTGGTCGCGTTCTGGGCGATGACGTTCGCCGGGGGTGCGCACTGCACCCGGTTGTTCCAGGTGGGAACGGCGAGGATGGTGTAGTTGCCGCCGCTCGGGCTCCCCTGCCGCTGGAGCAGCTGCTCCACCCAGGGGACGGGGGAACCGGGCACCGCCAGGTTGGTGAAGGCACCGTTGGCGTTGGTCATACCGCTCTCGGGGCCGGTCACGACGCTCACCGCGCCGGTGGCCGTCGCGGACGTCAGGTACGGGGAGCCCGGAAGCCCGCTCCAGGAGTCGGTGTCGTCCCCGGAGACCTCGATGCTCCGCAGGGTCTCGCTGACCGGGGACCCGTACACGGACCCGTCCAGGGACAGTTGGCTCCAGATGCTCGTCGCGTAGGGCGTGGCCGGTGCCGCCACCACGTCGCGGGCGCCGAAGGTCGCACCCGCGACGAGGGCTCCGGAGGTCAGCAGGACCGATGTGACGGCGGCGATCCCGGCACGCCGCCGCGCCAACGAACGCTCTCGTACCGCAACCAATTCATAACTCCCCGTAGTCGACCCTGACCGTAGGGAACACTCTAGGTAACGGGCGCCCGAAAGCCCCGCAAGGCGCGGCACACCCTACGCCCCTGTTCGTCTGGGAAACTCCTTCTAAGGGACCGGCGGCGGAATGCCTCGCCGTACCGGGCGGTTCAATACCTCAAGGGGGTATTGTTCATGGCAACTGAGCAGGAACGACACGGAAGCGGGACCATGGCTGCGACCCACGGTTACAGCAATGACAAGCAGAGCCACATCAACCGACTCCGCCGCATCGAGGGGCAGATCCGCGGCCTGCAGCGCATGGTCGAGGACGACCAGTACTGCATCGACATCCTCACCCAGACCTCGGCCGTGAACAGCGCCCTGCGCTCCTTCGCCCTGGCCATGCTCGACGAGCACCTCAAGCACTGTGTGGCCAACGCGGTCGCCAACGGCGGCGAGGACGCCGACGCCAAGGTCAAGGAGGCGTCGGAGGCCATCGCCCGGCTGGTGCGCTCCTGACCCGCCCCTCCCCCGTGTCGTTCCCGGGCGGCGGCCGTGACGGCCGCCGCCCTTCGCCGTATCCCGGCCCCCTGTGCCTCAGCCCCTCCTGTCCCGACCCAGGGCCGACTCAGTCCTCGCCGTAGCGCGCCCTGAGGTTCTCCAGCAGCCGGGCGCCCTCGCGCCCGGCCGACTCCGCGTCGAGGTAGTCCACGGCCTCGTTGGCCACGAAGGACGACGGCCGCCCGTCGTCGGCGAAGCCCAGGCGGGACACGTCCCCGCCGGTGAACGCCCGGATGCCCCAGTTGCCCAGGATGCGCGCCCGCGCCGTGGACGAGGGCACCGCCAGCAGGTGGTAGCCGCGGGTGGCGCCCAGCGCCGGGAGACCGCTCAGTTCCAGGTCCATCACCCGGGCCAGCGCGTCCCTGCCGCTCAGGTCCACGACCAGGCCCAGGTCCCGGTGGCGGAACTCCTTGAGCGGCCGCCCCAGGACGGAGGACACCACGTTCTCCGCCGCCGTCGCCGCCTGCCTGGTGGCGTACTGGGCCGTGGGCGGGCAGTAGGGCGCGTCACCCGACAGGTTCGGCACCGCCGCGGCGTCGCCCAGGGCGAACACCTCCGGCACGCCCGGCACGCGCAGGTCGGCCTCCACCTCCAGGCGGCCGCGCTGGGTGGGCCGCCCCAGGGTCTCCACCAGCGGGCTGGGGGCCACGCCCGCCGTCCAGATGAGGGTGCGGCAGGGCAGCGCCCGCCCGTCGGTGAGCACCACCTTGTCGGCGGTGACCTCGCGCACCGACACCTTGAGCTTGACCTCGATGCCCAGGTGGCGCAGCAGGTCCAGGGCCTTGCGGCCGAGCCGGTCGCCGAGTTCGGGCAGCACCTTGGGCGCGATGTCCACCAGGTGCCAGCGGATCACCGAGCGCAGCTCCGGGTAGCGCTTGGCGGCCTCCTCGCACAGGCGCATCAGCGACGCCGCGGTCTCCACACCGGTGTAGCCGCCGCCGACCACGATGAAGCGGCAGCGCTCCTCCCGCTCGACGGGGTCCGCGGTGTCGTTGGCCAGCTCCAGCTGGGAGAGCACGTGGTCGCGCAGCAGCACCGCCTCGGCCAGGGTCTTGGCGCCGTAGGCGTGCTCGGTCAGGCCGGGGATGTCGAAGGCCCGGGTGAGGCCGCCGGGGGCCAGCACCAGGCGGTCGTAGCGGACCGGGGCCAGCTCGCCGGTGGGCCGGGACACCACGACGACGCGGTCGTCGGTGTCGACGCCGACGGCGTGGCCGGGGATGAGCCGGGTCTCCCGGGTGAGCCGGTGGACGGACAGCGCCACCGACTGGGGGGTCAGCAGGCCCGAGGCCACCTGGGGCAGCAGCGGGCTGTAGAGCATGTAGTCGTGGGGGGCGATCAGGGCGATGTCCGCGGCCCCGGCGGGGATGCGGCGTTCCAGGTGACGCAGGGTGTGGATGCCGCCGAACCCCGCGCCGACCACCACGATTCGAGGCCGAGCCATAGGTTGCTCCTTCTCCGTGTCGTTCGTCGCTGCTGTCGGCCCGAGGTCGTGTTCGACGGATCATTCCGACTCGCGTCCGCCAGGCGGCCTCTCGCGGCGCCGCCTGCGCTCGGACAGCCAACCCCGGGCGGGCCCCCGCTGTGCGACACTGCCGAGCCTGCGAGGCATGCACAGTAGGGGCAGTCGAGCTGGTCGTCTTGCAAAAAATTGCCTGGCGGCCGCTCCCATCACTCGGCGCAAGCGCCGAACCGAACGGAAGCATCCGCCGAACACGCCCTCGCCCGGTGCGGGCGAAAGGGAGGGGGCGGACCGTGGCGGTCCGCCCCCGGCGGGTGCGGGTCAGCCCCCGTTGAGCTTGGCGGCGACGCGCTCGCCGATCTCGGGGTCGATGTCGCGCCAGTACTTCAGGGCCCGGCCGAGCACGTCGTCGTCGGTCACCTCGGACACGTGCCCGGACACGTTGGACACCAGGCGTTCGCGGGCGGCCTCGTCCATCACGTCGCGGATGAGCGCGCGCGGCTGCACGAAGTCGTCGTCCTCGTCGTGGCGGCTGTAGGCCTCGCGCACCAGCTCGGCGGCCTCGACCCGCCAGGACGCCTGCTCCTCGCCCTCCTGGCGGGCCGCGTGGGGGCCGCCGTAGGAGTTGGGGTGGTAGACGGCGGCGGTGTCGGGCTCGAAGAACCGCATCCGCCCGTCCTTGGAGTAGGAGCGCACCGGCGACTCGGGCCGGTTGGGCGGCAGCTCGTTGTAGTTGACGCCGATCCGGTAGCGGTGCGTGTCCGGGTAGGAGAACAGCCGCCCCAGCAGCATCTTGTCCGGCGAGGGCCCGATGCCCGGGACCAGGTTGGAGGGCTCGAACGCCGCCTGCTCGATGTGGATGAAGTGGTTGGACGGGTTCTCGTTGAGGGTCATCCGGCCGACCTCGATCGGCGGGTAGTCGCCGAACGGCCACACCTTGGTCAGGTCGAACGGGTTGAACCGGTAGGTCGCCGCGTCCTCCAGGGGCATGATCTGCACCTGGAGCGTCCACGAGGGGTACTCTCCGCGTTCGATCGCCTCGAACAGGTCGCGGCGGTGCCGGTCGGCGTCCTGCCCGGCCAGCCGGTCGGCCTCCTCCTGGGTGAGGAAGTCGTTGCCCTGGTCGGTGACGAAGCGGTACTTGACCCAGACCCGCTCGCCCTCGGCGTTGATCCACTGGTACGTGTGCGACGAGAAGCCGTCCATGTGGCGCCAGTCCTTGGGGACGCCCCGGTCCCCCATGAGCCAGGTGACCTGGTGGGCGCTCTCCGGCGACAGCGACCAGAAGTCCCACTGCATGGTGTTGTTGCGCAGCCCGGTCTGCGGGTGGCGCTTCTGCGAGCGGATGAAGTCCTGGAACTTCTGCGGGTCGCGGATGAAGAAGACCGGCGTGTTGTTGCCGACCATGTCGTAGTTGCCCTGGCGGGTGTAGAACTTCAGGGCGAAGCCGCGCGGGTCGCGCCAGGTGTCGGGGCTGCCCATCTCGCCCGCGACGGTGGAGAACCGCGCCAGCATCCGGGTCTCGCGGCCGGGCTGGAACAGGTCCGCGCAGGTGAACTCGCTGACGTCGTTGGTGACGCGGAACGTGCCGTAGGCCCCGCTGCCCTTGGCGTGCACCACCCTCTCGGGGACGCGCTCCCGGTTGAAGTGCGCCATCTTCTCGATCAGGTACGCGTCGTGCAGCACGACCGGGCCGTCACGGCCCACGGTCAGCGAGTGCTCGTCGCTGCCGACCGGGATGCCCGCGTTGGTGGTGGTGACGTTCGGAGATCCGTCGACCATGGAAGGTCTCCCCCTTGTTGACCTCGCGTGCCCCGGGGAGTCCACACCCCGGGAGCCTCAGGCGGCACCTACCCGGGTAAGGGTCAAGTTACGGTCAATGGCCGCGGTCGATGGCGGCGGATTCGGCCGTGCCGCCCCCGCTGCCGTTCGCGGCGGCGCCCGGGGCGGTGTCGGGGCTGGTCAGCGCGGCGGCGCCCATGGCCAGCAGGAGTTCGGCCATGCGAGTGCGGGGCAGCTCCCCGCGGCTGTGCGGGGTGGAGTTGAGCAGGCCGAACACGGCGTGGACCGCGGCCCGCAGCACCGGCGCCGGGGTGTGCGGGCGCATCTGGGAGAGCACGCCCACCCATTCCTCGACGTAGCCGCGCTGGAGGCGGCGCACCCGGCGCCGGTCCCCCTCGGTGAGGTGGTGCAGCTCCCGGTCGTGCACCGTGATCAGGGCGGGCTCGTCCAGGGCGAACGCGATGTGCCCGCGCAGCAGGGCGGTCAGCGCGGCCTCGGGGCCGGGGGCGGCGGCGACCAGCTCCCGGCCGCCGCGGGCCAGGCGTTCGCTGACGTCGATGAGGATGGCGCCGAGCAGCGCCTGCTTGCCGGAGAAGTGCCGGTACAGGGCGGGTCCGGTGGTGCCGACGGCGCGGCCGATGTCGTCGATGAGCACGCTCCGGTAGCCGCGTTCGGCGAACAGCTCCGCCGCCGCGCCCAGCAGTGCCGTGCGGCGGTCGCCCGTCGGTCTGGACACCATGCCAGCTCCCTCGTCCTCACCCCGTCCGGCGATTCCTCGCGCCGAACCGTGGACACCAATGTTAATGGTCACTAACATCACGAATGTTAGTGACCATTAACACCCCTCCACGAGAGGACAGCATGAGCAGGGCATCCGTACTCGGTTCGGCGGTCGACACCGCCGGTTCCGCGTTCGCCGCCAACGACGCGGCGAACCGCGCCCTCGCCTCGGAGCTGCGCGAGCGGATCGCCACCGCGGCGCTGGGCGGCCCCGAGAAGTCCCGCATCCGCCACGTCGAACGCGGCAAGCTGCTGCCGCGCGACCGCGTCGACCACCTCCTGGACCCGGGCTCCCCGTTCCTGGAGATCGCGCCCCTGGCCGCCTACGGGCTGTACGGGGCCGACGGGCAGGACGCCCCCGGCGCCGGCATGATCGCCGGGGTGGGCCGGGTGGCCGGGCGCCCCACGGTGGTGGTCGCCAACGACGCCACCGTCAAGGGCGGCAGCTACTACCCGATGACCGTCAAGAAGCACCTGCGCGCCCAGGAGGTCGCCCTCCAGAACCGGCTGCCGTGCGTGTACCTGGCCGACTCCGGCGGCGCCTTCCTGCCCATGCAGGACGACGTGTTCCCCGACCGCGAGCACTTCGGGCGGATCTTCTACAACCAGGCCACCATGTCGCGGCTGGGCATCCCGCAGCTCGCGGCGGTGCTCGGATCCTGCACCGCCGGGGGCGCCTACGTCCCGGCGATGAGCGACGAGGCCGTCATCGTCCGCGAGCAGGGCACCATCTTCCTGGGCGGCCCGCCGCTGGTGAAGGCCGCCACCGGCGAGGTCGTCACCGCCGAGGAGCTGGGCGGCGGCGACCTGCACTCGCGGGTGTCGGGGGTGACCGACCACCTGGCCGACGACGACGCGCACGCGCTGTCCATCGTGCGGAGCATCGCCGACACGTTCGGCCCGCAGGACCCGCCCGCCTGGGAGACCCGCGAGCCGCGCCCGCCGGTGCTGGACCCGCGGGAGCTGTACGGGGTGGTGCCCGCCGACACCCGCACGCCCTACGACGTGCGCGAGGTCATCGGCCGCGTCGTCGACGGCAGCGAGTTCACCGAGTTCAAGTCCGAGTACGGGACCACCCTGGTCACCGGATTCGCGCACATCCACGGGCACCCGGTGGGGATCATCGCCAACAACGGGATCCTGTTCGCCGAGTCCGCGCTCAAGGGCGCCCACTTCATCGAGCTGTGCGACCGGCGCAGCATCCCGCTGGTGTTCCTCCAGAACATCTCCGGGTTCATGGTGGGCCGCGACTACGAGGCCGGGGGCATCGCCAAGCACGGCGCCAAGATGGTCACCGCGGTGGCCTGCGCCCGCGTCCCCAAGTTCACCGTCGTCATCGGCGGCTCGTTCGGGGCGGGCAACTACTCCATGTGCGGCCGGGCGTACTCGCCCCGGTTCCTGTGGATGTGGCCCAACGCCCGCATCTCCGTCATGGGCGGCGAGCAGGCCGCGTCCGTGCTGTCGACCGTGCGCCGCGACCAGATGAGCGCGCGCGGCGAGGACTGGTCCGCCGAGGCCGAGGAGGAGTTCAAGGCCCCCATCCGGGACCGGTACGAGGAGCAGGGCAGCCCCTACTACTCGACCGCCCGGCTGTGGGACGACGGCGTCATCGACCCCGCCGACACCCGCGACGTGCTCGCCATGGCCCTGTCCGCCGCCCGCCACGCCCCGCTGGAGCCCGTGGGCTACGGCGTCTTCCGGATGTGAGGAACCCTTGACCACGACCGTACTCGTCGCCAACCGGGGCGAGATCGCCCTGCGGGTGATGCGCACCCTGCGCCGGATGGGCCTGGGGGCGGTGGCGGTGCACACCGACGCCGACGCCACGTCCCCGCACGTGGGGGCCGCCGACCTGGCCGTGCGCGTGCCCTCCTACCTGGACGCCGACGCCATCGTCGCCGCCGCCGTGGAGACCGGGGCGACCCTGGTCCACCCCGGCTACGGCTTCCTGTCGGAGAACGCCGCCTTCGCCCGCGCCTGCGCGGACGCCGGGCTGGCCTTCATCGGCCCGCCGCCCGCCGCCATCGACGCGATGGGCGACAAGATCCGCGCCAAGGAGACGGTGGCCGCCGCCGGGGTGCCGGTGCTGGGCGGCTTCACCGAGGAGCCCGGCGCTCCGCTGTCCGACGACGCGCTGCTGGAGCGGGCCGCCGCCACCGGCTACCCGCTGCTCATCAAGCCCTCCGCCGGGGGCGGCGGCAAGGGCATGCGCGCCGTCCACTCCCCCGACGAGCTGCCCGCGGCGGCCGCGGCAGCCCGCCGCGAGGCCCTGGCGTCCTTCGGCGACTCCACCCTGCTGGTGGAGCGCCTGGTGCAGCGGCCCCGGCACATCGAGGTGCAGGTGCTGGCCGACGCCCACGGCACCGTGCTGCACCTGGGCGAACGCGAGTGCAGCCTCCAGCGCCGCCACCAGAAGGTGGTGGAGGAGGCGCCCTCCCCGCTGCTCACCGACAAGCAGCGGGCCGCCATGGGCGAGGCCGCGGTGGCCGCCGCCCGCTCCTGCGGGTACGTGGGCGCGGGCACCGTCGAGTTCATCGCCGAGGCGGGCGGGGGCGGGGAGCTGTCGTTCTCGTTCCTGGAGATGAACACCCGGCTCCAGGTGGAGCACCCGGTCACCGAGGAGGTCGTCGCGGTCCGCGGCGAGCGCGGCCTGGACTTGGTCGAACTCCAGGTGCGGGTGGCGCTGGGCGACCCGCTGCCGTTCGGCCAGGACGACGTGTCCTGGGTGGGGCACGCGGTGGAGGCCCGGATCTACGCCGAGGACGCCGACCGCGGGTTCCTGCCCAGCGGCGGCCCGGTGCTGGCGCTGGCCGAGCCCGCCGGCGAGGGGGTCCGGGTCGACTCGGGGATCGCCGCCGGGAGCGAGGTGACCTCGTCGTTCGACCCCATGCTCGCCAAGGTGATCGTGTGGGGCCCGGACCGGGCCGCGGCGCTGCGCCGCGCCGACGACGCCCTGGCCGGGTACCTGCTGCTGGGGTGCGTCACCAACACCGCGTTCCTGCGCCGCCTGCTGCGCCACCCGCGGGTGACCGCCGGCGACCTGAGCACCGACCTCATCGAGTCCACCCCGCCCGAGGCCGCCCCCGAGGGCGTGCCCGACGCGGTGTACGCGGCCGTCGCCCTGGACCACATGCTCGACCTGGAGCCGCCGGCGCCCACCGCCGACCGGTTCGCCGTCCCCGACGGGTGGCGGATCGGCGGGGCCGCGTGGACGCCGTGGCGGCTGCGCGCCCCCGGCGGCGGGGCCCTGCTCGTCCGGGTGCGCCGCACCGGATCCGGGTTCTCGGTGGCCGTCGGGGAGGCCGACCCGGTGGACGCCCGCGCCCGCCGCGACGGCGACCGGCTCACCGTGTCCTACGCGGGCCGCACCCGCACCTACCTGCGGGCCGACGACCCCGCCACCGCGCACCGGTGGCTGGGCGCCGACGGCACCGCCTGGACCCTGCACGAGGAGCCCGTCGACGCCGCGCTGCGCAGCGACGAGGCCGCCGCCGACGGCACCGTGCGCAGCCCGATGCCCGGACCGGTGCTCGCCGTG
>NZ_JBJJBV010000094.1:0-22131 GCF_045446735.1 Nocardiopsis protaetiae | reverse complement strand
GGCCCGCTCCCAGCCCCACGACGACGCGTTTCCGGGCCCTCCCGGAGAAGGAAAGACACATGACCGCGACCTCTGAGAACACCGCGAGCGCCGCCAGCGGCCTCGGCGAGATCGAGCGCGACGCCGAGCGCGTCAACGTCGACGACAAGGCGATGATCAACGCCCGCGCCGACGTCAACCAGCTCCTCCCGCTCAAGTACACGTGGGCCTGGGAGAAGTACCTCTCCGGGTGCAACAACCACTGGATGCCCACCGAGGTCGCCATGCAGGCCGACATCGCGCTGTGGAAGTCCCGGGACGGGCTCACCGAGGACGAGCGGCTCATGCTCAAGCGCAACCTCGGGTTCTTCGCCACCGCGGAGTCGCTGGTCGCCAACAACATCGTCCTGGCGGTGTACCGCCAGCTCACCAACCCCGAGTGCCGCCAGTACCTGCTGCGCCAGGCGTTCGAGGAGGCCGTGCACACGCACACCTTCCAGTACATCTGCGAGAGCCTGGGCCTGGACGAGGGCGAGCTCTTCAACATGTACCGGGAGATCCCGTCCATCACGGCCAAGGACGCGTGGGCGCTCAAGTACACGCAGAACCTGGAGGACCCGGAGTTCCGCACCGGCACCCCGGAGGCCGACCAGGCGTTCCTGCGCGACCTGGTGGCGTTCTACGTGATCTTCGAGGGCATGTGGTTCTACACCGGCTTCGCGCAGATCCTGTCGCTGGGCCGCCGGAACAAGATGGTCGGCATCGCCGAGCAGTACCAGTACATCCTGCGCGACGAGTCGATCCACCTGAACTTCGGCATCGACGTGATCAACCAGATCAAGATCGAGAACCCGCACCTGTGGACCGAGGAGTTCCAGGCCGAGGTCCGGCAGATGCTGACCGACGCCTGTGAGCTGGAGGTCGCCTACGGCCGCGAGACCATGCCGCGCGGCATCCTGGGGCTCAACACCGAGCTGTGCGAGAAGTACATGCACTTCATCACGGACCGCCGCGCCGAGCAGATCGGCCTGGCGCCCATCTTCGGCGAGACGGAGAACCCGTTCCCGTGGATGAGCGAGATGATGGACCTCCAGAAGGAGAAGAACTTCTTCGAGACCCGCGTGATCGAGTACCAGACCGGCGGCGGCCTGGACTGGGACTAGTCCCCGCGCGGTCCCCATGGACCCGGCCCTTCTCCCCTATCGGCGGTAGGGGAGGGGGGCCGTTCACGTCGGCGGCCGCCGTGGCGGCGGTACGCCTGTGAACAAGGCGTGTCGGAACCGCGCGAACCGCCCCCTCGGGGCGGTTCGGACAGTACCTTTCTTCCAGGGGAGGAGTCCTCCCCGCTCCGGTGGCCCGGGTCGAGGCGCGCGACCCGGGCCGCTGTCGTGTCCGGGCCCGGGTACCGCTCCGGCCGGTGCATAGAAGTTAATCAGCGGATGTATAAAACGACACCCGGGTACGAAACGCACTCGATTTCCGAGCCTCTTTCTGGGGTCGGCATACCACGTGCAACGTTACGCAAAAGCGATCTCCTCTTTCCCGGGTGTTGCTTGCGCCTCATGTCTCGCGCGTGGAAGAAAGGGGTGTCGCAGCGCCCGGTGTCGCCTGGGTCTTCGAGGGTCGTCCGGTCCGGGTGGCCTTCGCCTTTTTTGATGCCGAGTGCATAAAATTACTTTGGCCAGTATGGCTATATCGTCAGAGTGGACGGATAATGGTCAGTCGTTCGGAAAACGGTTCGGCATTTTTTGGGCAGTGGCGGAAGTCCCGCTACTCCTATGATGTCGGCGCCTGCTGTGAAGTGCTGAACCTGGAATCCGGGGAATCGCACTTCCGGGACTCGGTGAACCCCGACCTCACACAGCTGGGATTCAAGAACGACGAATGGGCCACCTTCCTGACCACCGCCAAGGGGTAGTCCTTTTCATTCGTCCCTAGACTGCGACGACCGGTGGGACGTCGCAGTCCAGGCGTGTGTACGAGGACATGGACGCCACGGCCGGGTGCGTCGGGCCGAACCGTGACAGCAGCACCCGGTACAGGTCCGCCCACTCCTCCTTGACGTCCTCGCCCAGTGCCTGGCGGCTCACCAGGTGGTTGCGGCGCGCCGTCAGAAGGATCGGGTGCCCCTCCTCCATGAGCGCGCGGCAGTCCGCCTCGGTCAGGGCGTCCAGGGCGCGCGCGTCCTCGTACCGCTCCAGGCCGTACAGGTCCGTCGCCAGGTTGAGCGCCGCGGCCAGGGTGTTGAACGAACCCGCGCCGTAGAGCGTCCGCAGCCGCTCCAGCGCCGCGCGGTCCAGCTCGGCCGCGGCGGCGAACGCCCCCTGGGAGCGCAGCGCGATGCCCGCGCCCACCCGGGCCCAGGCCGGGAACGGGTGGTCGGCCGGGAACCGCTCGTCGGTGGACGGCAGCAGCAGCCGCACCTCGGCTGCGGCCTCCCCGCCCCGGCCCGCGAGGGCCAGGGTCACCATGTGCACGACCCGGCCGTACAGCGTCTGGCGCACCGTCGGCGGATAGCGCCGCCGGTACAGGGCCAGCGCCCGGGTGGAGTGCTCCAGCGCGGTCTCCGTGTCGCCCAGGCCGCGGTACACGGCGGCCAGGACCAGCAGTCCCTGGAGCGCGTGCGGGGTGTCGGAGGCCGACTGCGCCTCGAACCGCGCCATGCAGTCCTCCAGCCGGTCGCGCGCCTCCTCCCAGCGCCCCAGGAACACCAGGGTCAGCCCGAGGTGCAGGTCGGTGCGCAGGGTGGACACGCTGTCCGGGCCCAGCAGCTCGACGCGCTCGCGCAGGTTCCGCTCGGAGAACTCCAGCGCCTGGGTGAACCGGCCCCGCTCCAGCAGCACCTGGGCGTAGTTCTGGGCGGCTTCCAGGGTGTGCTCGTCACCGGGCGCCCGGTCGCGGCGGTGGTCGAGGATCTGGCGGAAGAGCCGCTCGGCCTCGTCGAAGCGGGCGAGGCCGCTCAGGGCGATGGCGACCGCGCGCAGCGCCTCCAGGGCCTCGTCGGAGTCGGGGCCGCCGCGGGCCACCTCGCGGGTGTGGATGTCGCGCGCCTCGGCGAGGGCGGTCGCGTACTCGCTGTGCAGGCGGCGGATCATGTTGCGGCGCAGCCGGGCGTGGAGGTGCTGGACGGGGTCGTCGCCCCAAGCGTTGACGGCCTGGTCGGCGACACCGACGGCCTTGGCGTACTCGCCGATCTCGGTGAGGAAGTCGATCACGTTCAGGACCAGGGAGCGCACCCGGGGGTCGCGCCCGGACCAGGCCTGGGAGGCCTTCACGTGGGCGTGCATCAGGAGGTAGTGGTCGCGGTTGGCGGGGTCGGTGGGGTCCCCGGGGTCGTTGCGGGCGAGCAGCCGGCGGGCCAGGTCGCGGTAGCGCACCTTCTCCACCAGGGGCATCGAGTCGCGGATGACCTCCTGGAAGAGCTCGTGCAGGTGGAAGGTGCCGGGCCGCACGGAGGCGAGCCGCCGGCGCCCCATGAACTCCAGCACCCGGTCCAGGCGGGCCTCGTCGCCGAACAGCCCCGCCTGCTCCGGGTCGGCCTGCGGGTCCCGGGCGAAGAACGACCGTGACAGCGGCAGCGGGGCCAGGAACGCGCACAGCCGCACGAGTTCGACCACCGCCCGCGCCGTCCCGTCCCCGGCGAGCAGCTCCTCGGCCTGGATCTCCCAGGCCGCCGCCAGCGGGGCGGTGTGCTCGTCGTCGGTGCCCATCCGGGTGACCTTGTCGGTGTAGCGCTCCTCGAAGCGCTCCAGGAACTCCTCGGTGCCCATCGGCGACTCGCGCAGGAACGCGCCGACCTGGGCCAGTGCCAGCGGCAGGTGCTCCAGGTGCTCGGCCAGGCGCTCCCCGGTGCGGATCGGCTCCAGCCGGTCGGGGCACAGCCGGCGCAGCAGGGACAGGCTCTCGGCGGTGTCGAGCCGGGGGACGATCCGGCCGTCGACGAGCCGGCCCGGAACATGGCGGCGCGGCCGGCGGCGGTCCTGGCTGGTGATGAGGACGCGGCCGCCTCCCTCGGGCATGTAGTCGGCAGCCAGGGTCTCCAGGTCGGCGGCTCCGTCGAACACCAGCAGCCACGAGCCGATGCGGGGGTCGTGGGCCAGGGCCCGGCGCACGTCCTGGACGGTGCGGGCGATGTGGTCGTAGGAGGCGTCCAGGCCGATCTGTTCGGCCAGACGGAGGTAGGAGCCGTTGACGTCGATGTCGGTGGCGGCGGGCGCCCACCAGATCAGGTCGTAGCTGTTCGCATACCTGTGCGCGTACTGGGTGGCGATGAGGCTTTTGCCCACGCCGCTGCCGCCCCCGATGAGGAAGCGGGAGGAGTCGCTCCGGTGCAAGGCCTCGTGGATCTGTTCGAGGATCGCCTCGCGGCCGGTGAAGTCGGGGTCGGCGGGGGGAACCCCGCCCATCACCGGGGGGTGGTCGCCGCGGCGGCGCCCGCCCCTTCGGCCGGTTCCGCTCGTCATGGTCCTCCCGCTTTCTGTACGGCGGCTCGGGAAGGCCGTTCGTCCTCGATTCTCGGACGGGGGTCGTCGCGGGGCGGGGGTGCGGGGAGGACCGGTCCCGCCCTGATTCAAGGCTAGGCGGCGGTTCTGGCGATGTCGATACTCGCTCACGGCCTGTGGGCGGCGGGCGGTGCGGACCGGGGGTCGAATCGCGTTCGGCGGGTTTGTCCCAGCGGACGAACGCGCCCCCCTGCGCATGGAGCGGCGGACAATCTTTCCTGGTCGAAGACTCGGCGAGGTCTCGAAGTGGTGTTTTTCCGAACCCGGGTGTTGTGACCTGGTGCACGAACGGTGATGATCCCGGTTTGTGTACGTAAGAAACGCGTAAGAACCCCTCACGCGTTCTCCATGAAAGGAGGATGGACTTGAACGAGTTCACACTCTGGGCGATCGGGACCTTCGGCGTCTACCTCATCGCCATGGTCGCCATCGGTCTGTGGGCCTACAAGAAGACCGTGTCCCAATCGGACTTCGTCCTGGGCGGCCGCCAGCTCAACCCCTGGGTGGCGGCGCTGAGCGCCAACGCCAGCGACTTCAGCGGCTGGCTGCTGCTGGGCCTGCCCGGCGCCATCTACGTCTCCGGTCTGGGCGAGGCCTGGATCGCCGTCGGCCTGGCCTGCGGTTTCGCCGGCAGCTGGATCCTGCTGGCCCCGCGCCTGCGGGTCTACACCCAGCGGGTGACCGACGCCCGAAACGGCGGCGACTCCGACTCGCTGACCCTGTCCTCCTTCCTGGAGAACCGGTTCAACGACCCCACCCGCCTGCTGCGCGGGGTGTCGTCACTGCTCATCATCGTCTTCTACTTCTTCTACGTCGCCTCCGGCCTGGTGGCCATGGCGGCCCTGTTCGACCAGGTCTTCGGCCTGGACCCGGCCCCGGCGATCGCCATCGGCGTGGGCATCGTGGTCCTCTACACCGTCCTGGGCGGCTTCCTCGCCGTCTCCTACACCGACGTCGTACAGGCCGCCATGATGTGGCTGGCCCTGCTCATCGTCCCGGTACTGGCCATCACCGCCCTGGGCGGTTTCGGCGGGCTGTCCGAGGGGGTGGCCGCCAAGAGCGACGGCCTGCTCTCCGCGGTCGGCGGCACCTCCCTGGACGGCGAGATCGGCGCCTGGGTGCCCACCGAGGCCCTGGGAACGGTCGTCATCATCTCCGGCCTGGCCTGGGGCCTGGGCTACTTCGGCCAGCCCCACATCCTGGCCCGCTACATGGGCATCCGCTCGGTCAAGGACATCCCGGCCGCCGCCACCATCAGTGTCACCTGGGCGGTCACCGCCATGTTCCTGGCCGTCCTGGTCGGTTTCATCGGCATCGCCTACTTCGACACCCCGCTGACCAACCCCGAGCAGGCGTTCCCGCTCCTTATCGAGGCCCTGGCCCACCCGCTGGTCGCCGGCCTGCTGCTGGCCGCCATCCTGGCCGCGGTCATGAGCACCGCCGACTCCCAGCTGCTGGTGGCCTCCTCGGCGCTGACCGAGGACGGCTACAAGGCGTTCATCGACCGCGATGCCAAGCCCAACACCCTGCTGTGGATCAGCCGGATCACCGTGATCGCCGTCGCCGTGGGCGCGGCGGGTATCGCCCTGTGGGGCAACCAGTCGGTCATGGGCCTGGTGGGCTACGCCTGGGCCGGGTTCGGTGCCGGGTTCGGGCCGATCCTGCTGCTGTCGGTGTTCTGGAAGCGGATGACCTGGGCCGGTGCGCTGGCCGGCATGATCGCCGGCGGCGCCACCGCGATCCTGTGGGACATCCTCGACAAGGCCGTTTTCAACACCGGCCTGTACGCGATGGTCCCGGCTGCGGCCCTGAGCTTCGCCGCGATCTTCGTGTTCAACGGCCTGGCCAAGGTCAGCGACCAGATGGCCGCCGACTTCGACCGGGTCGAGGCCGAGATCCGCTCCGGCAGGGGCGGCGGTGCGGCCGCCACCGAGGACGCCACGGTCTGACGTACCTCCGGCACCGGCACGGGCCCGTATCACCGCGGTGATACGGGCCCGTGCGGGCTTGGCGCCCGTGGTCCCGGAACGGTAGAACGGTGACATGTCGTCACCGAAGGAACACCCGGCCGCCTGGGCCCGCACCGACGTCCCCGAGGGGCTCGGCCTGGGCGCCCTCCTTCCCGCCCCCGACGGCTACCGCCTGGAGGCCGGGGAGACCGTCGTGGACGACGACGGCGCCGGGTACTTCGTGCGTTTCGGTGTCCGCGCCGACCTGGCCTGGACCACCCGGGAGGTGAACGTGGAGGTGGTCTCCGCGCGCGGCCCGTCCTCGGTCCGCCTCACCGCCCAGGACGGCCACTGGGCCGACGCCGGGGGCCGCCCCCTGCCCGAGCTGGTGGGCTGCCTGGACGCGGACGTCGCCGCCACCCCGCTCACCAACACCCTGCCGATCCGCCGCCTGGGCCTGCGCCCTGGGGAGTACCGCGACATCGCGGTGGCCTGGATCGACGTGCCGTCGCTGCGGGTGCGCCGGGTGCGCCAGCGCTACACCCGCCACCCGGCCGAGGACGGCCTGGAGGTGTACACCTACCGCGACCCGCTGCACGGCGAGTACCGGCTGACGGTCGACGGCGACGGCCTGGTCGTGGACTACGAGCGGTTCGCCCGCAGGCTCCGAGAGGGTTCCAAAGCGGACGAACAGGTCGCCGATGTCACATCCGGTGCGGCGGACAGGCGATAATCGGCCGACAGCCGTACCGCATCCCCAGGGGGGACACCACGTGACCGACACGGAGCCCGGCCGGGACCGCCGAGAGATCATCCGCGACCTGGAGGTCGCCGCGGAGTTCGACGTGCACGCCGAGATCGAGCGCCGCGTCGCCTTCCTCGCCGAGCGACTGACCACCACCGGGACCGCCGCGCTGGTCCTGGGGATCAGCGGAGGGGTCGACTCCCTCACCGCCGGGCGGCTCTGCCGGCTGGCGGTCGACCGGGTCCGCGCCGCGGGCGGCGACGCCGAGTACATCGCGATGCGCCTGCCCCACGGGGAGCAGAAGGACGAGGACGACGCCGCCCGCGCCACCGCGTTCACCGCTCCCGACCGGCTCCTCACCGTCGACATCCGCCCGGCCACCGAGGCCATGGCGGCGGCGCTGCGCGAGGGCGGGATGGCCTACCCCGACGCGGACGTCGAGGACTTCGTCATCGGCAACGCCAAGGCCCGCCAGCGCATGATCGCCCAGTACGCCGTCGCGGGCGGCCTGCGCGGCCTGGTGGTCGGCACCGACCACGCGGCCGAGGCCGTCACCGGGTTCTTCACCAAGCACGGCGACGGCGGCGTGGACATCGTCCCGCTGACCGGGCTCACCAAGCGCCGGGTGCGGGCCGTCGCCGCCGCCCTGGGCGCCCCCGACGACCTGGTGCACAAGGTCCCCACCGCGGACCTGGAGTCGCTGGCCCCGCAGAAGCCGGACGAGGAGGCCCTGGGCCTCACCTACGAGCAGATCGACGACTTCCTCGAAGGCCTTCCCGTGCCCGCCGAGGTGGAGGAGGCCCTGGTCGGGCGCTACCGCGCCACCGCGCACAAGCGCGCCCTGCCCACCGCCCCCTGATGTCACGGGGGCGGGTACCCCGGCCGTGGTAGTGCGCGCACCACCATTTCCGGTCAAGAGAACCGCCCCAGGTAAAGAGGCGTCAGATCCATCGCGATCACCGGTAGATCACACCTAAGGTCGTGGAATACGAAGCGCCCGGCCCGGTGGCCGATTCCGCCGCCCGGGCGCGATTTCTTCAAAGGGGCGCGAGTGTGAGCGTCCTCCCCCCTGAAACCGGCCGGTGCGGCCTTTCCGTGGACACCCGCTGTCCCGGCGCACCGGCAGGACGATCCAAGGAGTGATCGGATGACCGTGACCGCAGGCCCCGAGGGCCCGCCGACCCCGCCGACGGCCCGGACCCTCACGGGCGTCGAGTCGCACAGCACCCCGGCCGTGGGCCGGGACCGCTTCCTCGACGTCCTCCGCCTGCTGGTCATGGTGCTGGTCGTGGTGCAGCACTGGTGGCTCCCCGTCCTGGCGCAGAACCAGGGCATGCTCGACGCCGGGAGCGTGCTGAGCACCGAGGGCGGTTTCGCCCTCACCTGGGTCTCCCAGGTCATGCCGCTGATCTTCTTCGTCGGCGGCGCCGCCAACCTCATCAGCTGGCGTGCCGCCTCGGGCCGGGGCGTCACCGCCGCCAGCTGGTACGCCAAGCGGCTGCGCCGGCTCGCCTGGCCGGTGGTGCCGCTGGCGGTGCTGTGGATCGTGGTCTCCCACGTGCTGGTGCTGGGCGGCGCCCCCGCGCAGCCGGTGCTCGTGGGCGCGGGCGCCGCGGGCATGGTGCTGTGGTTCCTGGCGGTGTACGTGCTGGTGGTGGTCTGCACCCCGGTCCTGGTCCGGGCCCAGGAGCGCTTCGGCTGGTGGACCCTGGCGGGGCTGGCCGCCGGCTCGGTGACCGTCGACCTGATCCGGTTCGGTGCCGGGATCGAGTGGCTGGGCTACCTCAACGTCGCGTTCGTCTGGCTGGCCGTGCACCAGGTGGGCTTCCTCTACGTGACCGGCCGCGTCCGCCGCATCCACGCCGCGGTACTGGCCGGTGCGGGCGCGCTGACCGCGCTCACCCTGGTGACGTTCGGCCCGTACTCGCTGAACATGACGGGTGTGTTCGCCGCCGAGACCTCCAACGTGGCCCCGCCGACGCTGGTGCTGGAGGCCCTGGGGGCGGTGCAGATCGGCGTGGCGCTGCTGGCCCGCGAGGCGATCGGCGCCTGGGCCGACAAGCCCGGCCCCGCCCGCCTGCTGGACCGGGTCTCCCCGCAGCTCATGACGGTCTACCTGTGGCACATGCTGCCGATCAGCGTGGTCGCCGGGGTCGTGGTGTTCGGCCTGGGGATCGACACCCCCGAGCCGATGACCTGGCTGTGGGTCGTGTGGGGCGTGCTGGGCCTGGTGGTGCTGGTGCCGCTGATCCTGCCGCTGGCCCACTGGGCGGTGCGGTTCGAGAACCCGCCCAAGATGCTGTCCGGCTCGCCCGGCCTGGTCCAGGTGCTGGCGGCCGCGGCCCTGACCGGCGGCGGCCTGCTGACCCTGACGGTGACCGGCCTGGGGCTGGGCCTTGGTCCGCTGCTCGGGCTGCTGATGGTGCTCGCCGGTGTCGTTCTCACCCGGTCACCGGGGCGTCGCCCCGCGTAGACGTCGGGTCGGACGCCGGTGCGGATACGACAGGTTCCGTTCAGGTTCCGTCCACGAACCCGGGGGCGGGCCGTCGCCCCGGGGTAAACACAGCCTTATGGATCCGACTCGCATCGCCTTCGAACGACGGGGGACCGGCCGCCCGCTGGTCCTCCTCCACGGCCTGGGCGACCGCCGCCAGAGCTGGAGCAAGGTCCTTCCCCGCCTGGTCGGGGACTACCGGGTCTTCTGCGTCGACCTGCCGGGGTTCGGGCGCACCCCGGCGCCGCCCGAGGGCGACCCCTACGACGTCATCTCGATGACCGACGCGGTGGAGGCGTTCTGCCGGTTCCACGAACTGGAGCGCCCCCACATCGCCGGCAACTCGCTGGGCGGGTCCATCTCGCTCGAACTCGGTGTGCGGGGGGTCGCCGGGTCGGTGACGGTGTTCTCGCCCGCCGGGTTCTCCGACGGCCTGGGCCGCTGGGGGCTGCGCACGGTGGGCACGTTCGCCAACCTGGCCACCCGGGTGCCCATGCCGGTCAAGGAGCGGCTGGCGAGCACGCGCCCGGCGCGAGCCCTGGCCCGGGTGATCCTGCGCGGCGACCCGTCCGCGCCGCAGGCCAAGGCCACGCACTTCAGCGTCCACGGGCTCAAGGAGGGCGCGCCGTTCGTCCGGATGATCCCGCGCATCGCCGAGTACGACTTCGAGTCCCGGCCGATCGACTGCCCCGTCACCATCGCCTGGGGCGACCACGACCGCACCCTGCTGCCGTCCAGCGCCGAGCACGCGCACCGGCGGGTGCCCACCGCGCGCATGGTCGCCCTGATCGGCAGCGGCCACATCCCGATGGCGGACGACCCGGTGTCGGTGGCCGAGCACATCAAGTGGACCTGCCGTTCGGCGGATCTGGGGCATCAGCGGCACGTCCACCTCGCCGGCGGGGTCGGCTGAGGGGGAGTCGAGGGGCGTTAAGCAGGGGGAGAGGGTGACCTCCCCGGGGTGGCTGTGTCAACGTTGTCTCTAGGTTGAGTCGGCTGCCCGTTTCATGAGTCCGGGCGCTGGAAGAGGCGAGGGAATGTGACTGTGACGCAGCGACCCCCGGGCGACCCCGTTCGGTTGAGGGAGGAGGAGGCGCGCCTGCGCGGGTTCGCCGCCGCCTCCGCGGTGGCGGACGGGTTCGGCGCCCTGGACGCGCGGGGCCGGGTGGACCCGGACCGGCCCGTGGAGACCTGGATCAGCGCGCGGATGACGCACGTGTTCTCCCTGGCCCACCTGCGCGGCGACGCCGACGCCGCGGAGCTCGCCGACCACGGCGTGCGCGCGCTCGCACAGGGGCCGCTGCGCGACGGCGAACGCGGCGGCTGGTTCGACGAGGTCCCCCGGGAGCGCTCCACCGGCCGCAAGTCCGCCTACCCGCACACCTTCGTCGCACTGGCGGCGGCCTCGGCGGCCGTCGCCGGGCGGCCGGGCGCGCGGGAGCTGCTGGACGAGGCGCTGGCCGTGATCGAGGAGCGGTTCTGGGACGAGTCCGCCGGCGCCCTGCTGGAGAGCTGGGACGCGGACTGGGCCGAGACCGAGGACTACCGCGGCGCCAACAGCAACATGCACGCGGTCGAGGCGTTCCTGGCCGCCGCCGACGCCACCGGCGACGCCGTGTGGACCCGCCGGGCGCTGGCCATCGCCGAGCGCCTGATCCACGGGGTGGCGGCTGACCACGGCTGGCGGCTGCCCGAGCACTTCACCGCCGACTGGCGGCCCCTGCCCGACTACAACCGGGACCACCCCGACCACCCGTTCCGGCCGTTCGGGAGCACCACCGGCCACCTGCTGGAGTGGGCGCGCCTGCTGGTGCACCTGGAGATCGCCCTGGACCGGGCGGGGGAGCCCGCCCCCGCGTGGCTGCGCACGGACGCGGCCGCCCTGTTCTCCCACGCGGTCGAACGCGGCTGGAACGTCGACGGCGCCGAGGGCTTCGTCTACACCCTGGACTGGGACGACCGGCCGGTGGTCCGCGAGCGCATGCACTGGGTGGTCGCGGAGGCGGCCATGGCGGCGTGGGCGCTGGCCCTGCACACCGGCGACCGGACCCTGCTGGAGCACTACGAGCAGTGGTGGGACTTCGCCCAGCGGTACCACCTGGACTTCGAGCACGGCAGCTGGCACCACGAGCTGGACCCGCGGAACCGGCCCGCGGCCACGGTGTGGGCGGGCAAGCCCGACGTCTACCACGCCTACCAGGCGACCCTGCTGCCCCAGCTGCCGCTGTCGGTGTCCCTGGCGGCGGCGGTGCGCGAGCACACGGCGCCGCACCTGGTGGTGGTCGGCGAGAACGTCATGGACCTGCTGCCGGTGCCGGGCGAACCCGGCCTGCTGCGGGCCGCCCCGGGCGGGGGCCCGGCCAACACGGCCGTGGCCGCGCGCCGCCTGGGGGTGCCCACCCGGTTCCTGGCCCGGATCGGCTCCGACGGGTTCGGGCGCACGGTCCGGCACCGGCTGGCCGTGGAGGGCCTGGACCCGGAGGGGCTGCTGGCCGCCGAGGAGCCGTCGGCGCTGGCGCTGGCTCGGCTGGGTGTGGACGGGTCCGCGGTGTACGACTTCCGGATGGACGACGCCGCCGACTGGCGGTGGCGCCCGGGCGAGCTGCCCGGGGTGCTCGAACCCGGGGTGCGCGCCCTGCACGCGGCCTCCCTGGCGCTGTTCCGGGAGCCGGGCGCGGGCGCGGTCGAGGCGCTGCTGCGGCGCGAGCACGGGCGGGGCCGGGTGACGATCAGCGTCGACCCCAACATCCGGCAGGGGGTGATCGGCGACCCGGACACCGCGCGGGCGCTGGCGCTGCGGCACGCGGCGCAGGCGCACCTGGTCAAGGCGAGCGACGAGGACCTGGCGTTCCTCTACCCGGACCAGGACGTGGAGAAGGCGGCCGCCGCGCTGGCGGCCCTGGGCCCCTCGCTGGTCGTGGTGACCCGGGGCGCGCGGGGCGCCCTCGCCCTCGCCCACGGGGTGCGGGCCGAGACGGCCGCACCCCGGGTCGAGGTGGTGGACACGGTCGGCGCGGGCGACACGTTCATGGGCGCCCTGCTGGCCTGGCTGGACGAGCGGGACCGGCTGGGCGAGGACCCGCGCGCCCGGCTGACGGGGCTGACGGTCCGGGAGCTGGAGGAGATGCTGTCCTTCGCCGCCCGGGCCGCGGCCGTCACCGTCACCCGCGAGGGGGCGGACCCGCCCACCCGCGCCGACCTGGAGGTCAACGGCTCATAGCCCTTCCAGGGTGTGGTCGATGAGGTGGTCCACGACGTCGGTGAAGCGTCCCCGGCGGTCGTGGGCCGCCCGCTGCCGGGCCGCCCCCGAGCCGCGGCGGCGCAGCCGGTCCAGCAGATCGGACGCCAGGTCGGCGTCGCCGTTGTCGAGCAGCCCCGGCAGGGCCGCCGTCAGCAGCCGGTCCATGGCGACCGCCGCGGGGAGCGTCTCCCCGGTGAGCGGGTCGGGGACCGCGCCCTCCAGCCCGTCGCGGGCCGCCCGCCACATGGCGGCCCGCAGGGCCGGGTCGGGGACCTCGGGGACGGGGGAGCCGCGGCGCACGTCGGCCAGCACCCGGGTGACCAGGCCGCGGGTGAGCGCGGCGAACAGCAGCGCCTCCTCGGCGGTGGCGGCCACGTCGCCCACCCGGATCTCCAAGGTGGGCAGGTGGTCGGAGAGCCGGACGTCCCAATAGACCATGTGCCGGTCCAGGATCGCCCCCGAGTCCGCCAGGGAGCGCACCGCCCGTTCGTGGTCGGCCAGGGAGCGCAGGCGCGGCGGCGGCCCCGCGGAGGGCAGCCGGCTCCAGGAGATGGTGCGCCAGCTGGCGTGCCCGGTGTCGCGGCCGTTCTGGAACGGCGAGTTCGCCGACATCGCGATGAGGAACGGCAGCCAGCGGCGCAGGTGCCCGGCGGCGAGCACCGCGTTCTCCCGGTCGGGGACCCCCACGTGCACGTGGCACCCGCACACCACGTGCGACTCGCGCAGCGCCCCGAAGTGGGCGGCGATGTCGGCGTAGCGGGCGCCGTCGCTGATGTGGGCCCCGGCGGGGTCGCCCAGGACGGCGGTCCCCGAGGCGACCACGGCCAGCCCGGTGACGTCGGCGGCCCGGGCCAGTTCGCGGCGGGCCTCGCGCAGGAACCGGCGGGCGTCCGCGGCGTCGCCGCACACCGGGCTGTTGGCCTCCACCTGCACCCGGGTGAACTCGCCGCACAGGCGGTCGGCCATGCGGGTGCGGGCCAGCAGGTCGGGTGCGCGGGACAGGATGCGGCGGGTGCGCGGGTCGACGACGAAGAACTCCTCTTCGACGCCGAAGGTGGGTGGGGCGACCCGGGGGCGCGGGTCGTGTGCGACCAGGGGGCGGTTCCGCATCGGGGTGGTTCCCTCCTGCCGTCGGTTGCGTCCCCGCACTGATATCCCGGGCGGAACGGCCGCGACAGTGTCCCGGAGAGGACAAAAAACTATCCCGCGGCACCGGTGTCCTTTTTGTCGGTATCGCGGGGTCGGGTTCCCACCGCGTTACGGCTTGATAAACGCGGTGTGCGGGCGAGCGGTCCCCGAAGGCGAGCCGACGGGTGATCCACATCACCTTTTGTGGGCGCGGAATCCCAGGTGAAACGGGGGGAACAGGCGTCACCGGGGTCGCGCCCGGGCGCCCGGCACCGTCACGCGCCCCCGCGCGTGCGAGTCCGTGCGGGTATCGGTGAAACGACCAGTGTGCCCCCGCGCACCTGCCGCGACGGGCACCCGCTGTGCGAATCTGAGCCCGTGATCGGCGCGAACACCGACCCCCGGGCGATCCGCCTGCGGGGCCGCGACACGGAGCTGCGGATCCTCGCCGGAGTCCTGGACGACGCGAGGTCCCGGCTCGGCGCGTCCCTCGTCCTCACCGGCGGCCCCGGCCGGGGCAAGAGCGCCCTGCTGGCCCACCTCCGCGCCGACGCCGGTGATTTCACCGTCCTGCACTGCGGGGGTGTGGCCGACGAGGCCGACCTCCCCCTCGCCGGGCTCGAACGCCTGCTGCGCCCGCTGGCCCCGCACCCCGCCCCGCTGGGCGAGGCCCTGTCCCGGGGCCGGATCGGCGACCGGCTGGCCCTGTCCACCGCCCTGCTGGACCGGATCACCGCCGACGGGCCCCTGCTGGTGTGCGTCGACGACGCCGACCGGCTCGACGCCCCCTCGCTGGACGCCCTCGCCTTCGCCGCCCGCCGCCTGTCCGGCACCGCGACGGCGATCGTGCTCGCCGCCCGCGACGGCCGGGTCAAGCCCGGCTCCGCCGACCCGCTCGTGCCCGGGGTCCCCGAACAGGCCCTGGCCCCCCTGCCCGAACGCGCGCTCCACGACATCCTCACCGACCGGGCCCCGGCCGGGCTGCCCGCCCCGGTCCGCACCGTCCTGGTGCGCTCGGCCCACGGCAACCCCGCCGTCCTGCTCGGCCACCTCCAGGAGGGCGTTTCCGACCCCGACGACCCCTCGCCCGAGGGGCCGCGGCTGCCCGACCGGCTCCGCGCCGACCTGCTGTCCCCCTACCGCGACCTGCCCGAACGCACCCGGTCCCTGCTGCTCCTGGCCGCCCTGGGCGAGGGCGTCCCCCTCCACCTGCTGGCCCGCGCCGCCGGGGACCGGGGCCCGGCCGCCGCCGACCTGGAACCCGCCGAGGCGGCGGGGGCGGTCCGGGTGGAGGACGACCACGTCGTCTTCACCGACCCCCTGACGGCCCGCGCGTTCGCCCAGAACGCCCCGGCCGTCGCCGTCCGCGCCGCCCACCGCGCCCTGGCCGCGGTGACCGACCCCGACAGCGAGCCCGCGCGGTTCGCCCGCCACACCGTCGCGGGTGCCGACGCCCCCGACGCCGCCCTGGCCGACGCGGTGGCCGACGCCGCCCTCCGGGCCAAACGGCTGGAGGGGCGCGGCACCGCCTCCCTGGTGTACGAGCGGGCCGCCGCCCTCACCCCCGACCCCGACGCCCGCGCCTGCCGCCTCACCAGCGCCTCCTACGAGGCGTACATGGCGGGCCGCTCCGAGCACGCCCTGCGGCTGCTCGCCCGGGCCCGGCCGCTCGCGGTGAGCGACCGCCGCCGCGCCCTGGCCGACCTGGTCGACGCCCAGATCTCCATGCGCGGCGCCAACGCCGTCGACGTCGCCGAGCGCCTGTACGCGGTGGGCCGCGACCTCATCCCGCACGACCGCTCCCTGGCCCTGCGCACCCTGGTGCGCTCCGCCGACTCCGCGTCCCTGGCCGGGGACCCGGCACGGCACGCCCGCGCCGCCGAGCTCGCGCTGCCGCTGGTGCGCCGCGACGACCCCGAGCGGGTGCGGCTGACCGCCGCGTTCCTGGAGGGCTGCACGGTCTCCTTCCGCGGCGACTACGCGGGGTCCACCCCGCTGCTGCGCGAGGCGACGCGCCTGGCCGAGGCCGTGGACAAGCCCTCGGAGCTGATCTGGGCGTCCGTGGCCGGGCTGCGCCTGTCGGACGCGCCGTTCGTGCGCCGGGTCAACGCCCGCGCGGTGGAGGTCGCCCGGCTCACCGGCGAACGCGCCACCGTGCCCGCCGCCCTGGGGTTCCTGGTGTTCTCCGAGTTCTGGAGCGGCCGGTTCCCGTCGGCCGCCGGGACCGCCCTCAACGGGCTGCGGATCTCCCGGGAGACCGGGCAGACCATCTGGGCCACCCACCACCTGGCGTCGCTGGCGATGATCGCGGCGATCCAGGGCGACGTCGACACCTGCCGGATCCGGGCGCGCGCCGTCGCCACCCAGGCGGGCGAGAACAGCCTGGGGCTGTCCGCGGCGCTGGCCTCGTGGGCGCTGGCCGTCCTGGAGCTGTCGCGCGGCAACGCCGCCGAGGCGTTCTTCCGGCTCCGGTCCCTGGTGCACGCCGGGCCGGGGCAGGGGCATCCGACGATGCGGCTGCTCACCGCGCCGCACTTCGTGGAGGCCGCCACCCGCATCGGCGAGACCGAGTGGGCGCGCACCTCCCTGGCCGGGTACCGCCGCTGGGCCGACACGATCGGCTCACCGAGCGCACTGGCCCTGGCCGAACGCGGCGAGGGGCTGCTGGCCCCGCAGGACGAGGCCGCCGACCACTTCGAGAGCGCCCTGGCCCTGCACCGGGCCTGCGGCGACGACGACGTCGAGCAGGCGCGCACCCAGCTGCTGTTCGGCGCGTTCCTGCGCCGGGCGCGGCTGCCCGGGCGGGCCCGGGAGCACCTGCACGACGCGCAGGAGTCCTTCGAGCGCTTCGGCGCCCGGCTGTGGGTCCGACAGACCCGCGCCGAGCTGCGCGCCCTCGGAACGGGGGAGCGCGGACCGGAGTCCCCGTCCACCGGCGAGCTGACCGCGCAACAGCAGCAGATCGCCCGGCTGGTCGCCGAGGGTGCGACCAACCGCGAGGTGGCCGCGCACATGTTCATCAGCCCGCGCACGGTGGAGCACCACCTGCGCGGCATCTTCCGCAAGCTCGGCATCAGGTCCCGGGTGGACCTGGCCCGCCTCTTCAACTGACGTCCCCGGGGACGTGGACGGCGGTCCAGTGCCCCCTGCTCATACCAACCGGTCGGTATAGACCGGGTCCGCGACACGAAAGGCGGGGTGGAACGCATCCCATGACGACGACAGCGACCGAACACCTCCTGGCGGCGGAGGGGATCACCGTCCGCTTCGGAGGCCTGACCGCCCTCGACGACGTCGGGCTGCGCGTACGCCCGGGCGGCGTCACCGGGCTCATCGGGCCCAACGGGGCGGGCAAGACCACCCTGTTCAACGTGCTCTCGGGGATCCTGCGCCCCACCGCGGGCACCCTCACCTGGAAGGGCGGACCCCCGCCCGGCCGCAAGCCCCACCACCTGGCCCGCGCCGGGATCGCCCGCACCTTCCAAGGCCTCAACCTCTTCCCGCTGATGACGGTCCTGGAGAACGTCGTCGCGGGGGCCGACCGCCTCGCCCGCGGCGGACCCCTCTCCCTGGTCACCGGCCTGGGCCGCCACCACAGCGACGAGCGCGAACTCCGCGAACGCGCCCTGGCCGCCCTGGAGCGGTTCGGCGTCGCCGACGTCGCCCACCGCCTGCCCGGCACCCTCCCCTACGGCGTCCAGAAACAGGTCGCCCTCGCCCGCGCCTGCGTGTGCGACCCCGAGCTGCTGCTGCTCGACGAACCCGCCGGCGGCCTGTCCGGCGGCCAGATCGACGCCCTGGCCGCCCAGATCCGGACCCTGGGCGAGGACATGGCCGTCGTCCTGGTCGAACACCACATGGACCTGGTCATGGAGGTCTGCGACCACATCGTCGTCCTGGACTTCGGCCGGGTCATCTGCACCGGCACCCCCGACGAGGTGCGCAACGACCCCCAGGTCACCCGCGCCTACCTGGGCACCGCCGACACCGAGGAGGAGGGGTCCTGATGGGCGATCTGCTGGAGATCGAGGAGCTGTCCGCCTCCTACGGCGCGATCCGCGCCCTGGACGGCATCTCCCTGTCCGTCCCCGAAAGCGGGTTCCAGGCCGTCCTGGGCGCCAACGGCGCGGGCAAGACCACCCTGCTGCGCACCCTCACCGGCCTGCACCGCGCCGACTCCGGCCGGGTCCTGCTCGACGGCGAGGACATCACCCGGCTGCCCGCCGAACGCGTCATCACCCGCGGCCTGGCCCACGTCCCCGAGGGCGGCGGCGTCATCACCGAGCTCACCGTCGAGGAGAACCTGCGCCTGGGCGGGCTGTGGCGCTCCTCCCGCCGCGACCGCGCCACCGAGGCCGAGGTCCTGGACCTCTTCCCGCCGCTGGTCGAACGCCTGGGCCGCTCCGCCGGCACCCTCTCCGGCGGCGAACGCCAGATGCTCGCCATCGGCCGCGCCCTCATGGCCCGCCCCCGGGTGCTGCTGCTGGACGAACCCTCCCTGGGCCTGGCGCCCCTGGTCACCAAGCAGATCTTCGCCCTCCTGCGCGACCTGCGCGAACGCACCGGGCTCACCGTCGTCCTGGTCGAGCAGAACGCCGCCGGGGCGCTGGCCGCCACCGACAGCGGCGTCGTCCTCAACCAGGGCCGGGTGGCCGTGGCGGGCCCCTCCGACGAGCTGCTCTCCGACGACCGCACGCGCCACGCCTACCTGGGCTTTTGACCCCGGACCCCGAGGAGCACCCCCTATGGACCACTTCGTCGACCTGACCGTGAGCGGACTGGCGTCCGGCGCGGTCTACGCCGCCCTGGCGCTGTCCCTGGTCATCATCTACCAGGCCACCCGCCTGGTGAACTTCGCCCAGCCCGCGCTGGCCCTGGTCGCGGTCTACACCGCCGCCACCGTCGCCCCGCTCACCGGCTCCTACTGGCTCGGCTTCGCCGCCGCCCTCACCGTGGGCGCCGCCGCCGGGGCCCTGGTGGAGCGGTTCGTCGTCCGCCCCATCGCCCGGGTCTCCCAGCTCAACGGGATCATCGTCACCCTGGGCCTGCTCCTGGTCGCCCACGGCACGGCGGGCATGATCTGGGGCAACGACCAGCACGGGTTCCGGTACGCCTTCGACTTCGTCGGGCGGCCCTCCCCCGCGGACGTGTTCGCCCTGGCCTCGGTGGCCGTCGTCGCCGCGCTGCTGTTCTGCCTGTACCGCTTCACCCCGCTGGGGCTGCGCATGCGCGCCGCCGCGTTCCGCCCCGAGGCGGCCCGGCTCAGCGGGGTCAAGGTGGGGCTGATGCTCACCACCGGGTGGGCGGTCTCCGCGCTCATCGCCTCCCTGGCAGGGATGCTCGCCGGACCCCCGTTCATCTCGCCCAACGTGTTCGACATCGTCTTCGTCTACGGCATCACCGCGGCCGTGGTCGGCGGCCTGGACAACCCGTTCGGGGCGATCGTCGGCGGCCTGCTGGTCGGCCTCGGCATGTCCTACGTGTCCGGCTACGCCGGGCCCGAGTTGGCCACCCTCACCGCCCTCGCCCTCGTCGTCCTCGTGCTCAGCGTGCGCCCCGACGGCATCCTGTCCCGCCCGACCGCGCGAAAGGTGTAGCCATGTCCACATCCGCCACCGAGCGCGAACCCCGCGCCGCCGAGAGCGCCCCCACCACCCGGCGCACCCCGCGCCGCCGCTGGGCCGACCTGCCCTCCCCGCTGCGGCACCTGCTGCTCGCCGCCCTGGCGCTGGCCGCCGTCGCCGGACTGCTCCTGGTCACCGGCGACCTCACCGCGCTGCGGGTGGCCAACGTCGGGTACGTGATGCTGGCCATCGCCGGGCTCCAGCTGCTCATCGGCGGCAGCGGCCAGGTGTCGCTGGGGCACGGCGCGTTCATGATGATCGGCGCGTACACGATGGCGCTGCTGGTCCTGCACGTGCCGATGCTGCCGCTGGCCGCGAACCTCGTCGTCGTGGTGGTCGTGGCGACCGTCGCGGGCGTCGCCGTCGGCGCCGCCACCGCCCGCCTGCACGGCCCCTACCTGGCCGGCGCCACGCTCATCCTCGCGGTCGGCCTGCCCGGCCTGACGCACCGCTACCACGAGGTGTTCGGCGGCAGCAACGGCCTCACCGTGCGCACCGCCGGCGCCCCGCCCTTCCTCCAGGGCCTGGTCACCGACAACGAGTGGAAGGCGCTGGTGGTCTGGACGACCGTGGTCCTGGGCCTGGCCGTGCTGGCGACCGTCTCGACGGGGCGACTCGGCCGCCGGATGCGGACGGTCCGCGACGACGAGACCGCCGCCGCCATGTCCGGGGTCCCGGTCGGGGGCACCAAGGTCACCGCGTTCGTCATCGCCTCCGCCGCCGGCGGCCTGGCGGGCGGACTCCAGGTGTACGTCCTGGGCACCGCCACCCCGAGCATGTTCACGCTCGCCCTATCACTCACCCTGCTCGCGGCCCTGGTCCTGGGAGGCATCGGCAGCATGTGGGGCGCCCTGTGGGCCGCCCTGGCCGTGGTCTACCTGAACATCTGGCTGAAGGACGCGGTCGGCGCGTTCGAACTCAGCAAGAACGTGGAGAACAACCTGCCGATCGTGCTGTTCGGCGTGCTGCTCATCCTCGTCCTGCGGTTCCAGCCCCTGGGCCTGCACGGAATCCTCCAGCGGCTGCGCGCGCTCCTGCGCCGCGGCGCCCGCTGACCCGCACCGACCCGCATCGCACACCCCCCCACCCGAAGGAGAACACCGTGCGCACCACGACGAGGACGTCAGGAGCACTGGCGGCCCTGCTCGCCCTGGCCCTGACCGCCACCGCCTGCACCGGCGCAGGCCAGGTCGCCGAGACGGACGGCCCGGACCTGTCCGTGTCCACCGGGGTCACCGACGACAGCATCGTCATCGGCACCCACCAACCCCTCACCGGCCCGGCCGCCCCGGGCTACATGTCCATCTCCCGCGGCGCCGCCGCGGTCTTCGACTACGTCAACGAGCAGGGCGGCATCCACGGCCGCGAGATCGACTACCGGGTCGAGGACGACGGCTACGACCCGGTCCGGACCATCGACGTCACCCGCGAACTGGTCATCGAGGACGAGATCTTCGCGATGCTCGGCGGCCTGGGCACCCCCACCCACGGCGGTGTCGTGGACTACCTCAACGACGAGGGCGTCCCCGACGTCTTCCCCGCCTCCGGCGCGCTGGCCTGGAACACCCCTGATGAGTACCCGCTGACCTACGGCTGGCAGGTGGACTACACCAAGGAGGCCAAGATCCAGGGGCAGTACATCTTCGAGAACTTCCCCGGACAGTCGGTCGGCTACCTGTACCAGAACGACGACGTCGGCGAGAACTCCCAGGAGGGCCTGGACCAGTACCTGACCGACGAGGTCGTCAGCCGCCAGCACTACGAGTCCGGTGTCACGGACCTGAGCGCGCAGATCGCCGACCTGAAGCGGGCCGGGGCCGAGGTCGTGGTCTGCTCCTGCATCCCGGCGTTCGTCGCGCTGGCCATGCTGGAGGCTGCGGGCAGCGGCTACGACCCCCAGTGGGTGGTCTCCAGCATCGGCGGCGACACCGCCACCCTCCAGGGGCTGCTGGCCGCGTTCACCGCGGACACCGAGGCCGAGGGCGTCCCGGCCGACGAGTTCCTGGACGGGCTGATCATCACCAGCTACCTGCCCCGGATCGAGGACCCGGACGACGAGTGGGCGGCGTTCTTCGTGGAGGTCTACGAGGAGTACGGCGAGGACGACCCGCTCACCAACACCCACCTGTACGGGATGTCCCAGGCGGTCATGTTCGCCCAGGTCCTCATGTCGGCCGGGCCCGACCTGACCCGCCAGGCGCTGATCGACGCCCTGGAGGAGCAGGAGTGGCAGGGCCCCGGATCGGTGCCGTTCGTGTCCTCCGGCGGCGACCACGGCGGCCACCAGGGCGCCTACGTGGTCCAGTACAACAAGGGCAACAAGGTGGAGATGCTCCAGGAGGCCCGGGTCACCGACCGCGACGGCGGGCTCATCGAGGAGGTCGACTTCACCCCGCTCTCCCCGGACGAGCTGGTCTTCCACGACTGACGCCGGTGTGATCCGGTGTGACACGAGGGCGGCGCCCCGGG